>JAKSBO010000711.1 GCA_022361095.1 Desulfobacterales bacterium
CTCTTGATTCTGGATTCCAGAACTCTGATTTCCTTTTCTTTTTGTTGGATCTGGTCCGCATACGACACCTCTTTTTTTCTCAGATTGCCGGCGATCTGAAACAACTGCTTGTTCTGACGCTTAATGGTTTTCTGCAGATTTTTTATTTTTCTGCCGGCTTCGAATTCATCGTGCCGAAGCCGCACCTGAACCAAAAGGTCTTCATCAGTAAACGGCAACGGCAGGCAGGCATGAATCCCGGCAGAATTTATTGCATTGACAAAAGAGGGAAGCGATGAAGGGGCAGCCACCAAAAGCCGCTGGGTTTCCGGGGATATCTCTTTGGCCTTTGCAAGGACTGTTTTGTGCTCATTTTCTATTTCAACATATCCATCAATAATCAGAAAATAAGGGGATGCTGAGTCCTGGGCCAGGTGTTCCAGACCTTCTGCAGAGGATTTAAAACAATCCACCAGAAATCCTTTTTCCGATAAAAACCCGGTTTTCTTTTCAAGTATTCCTTGCGGGTCAATTATCAAAATTTTTTTGTCCTGTTGTTTGGTCTCGATGATAAAACCCCTTTGCCTTGGGGACGCGAAAAAGTTCTGCCCCTTTTCCGAATCCTTTAACTGGAAAATAAAATTACACGTTGTGGCTCGATTCGTCCTCTGTGGGCATCAAAAACCCGCTGCGCGCGGCAAGTTCTTTAAATTGTATAAAAAATTCTTTGACTACAGCCTGGTAGCAGAGCACAATTGCGTCCTTTTCAAACATCTGGTTTTCCTCAAGCATTTTTTCTATCTGCTCGTAATGATCTGCCTCACCACGCCTTGTTTTCAATCGTTTTTTCAGCTGAACGATCTGTTTTTCTTTTCGGACAATCACCTGTTTATATGCAGCCGCTTTTTCTTTCAGTTCCTGGCTTAAATTATACAGGCGTGTATTTTGCTTTTTAGCCAGGGCAAACAGGTCCCGGTTCTCAACAACCAGTTCGTAATATTGCAGTCCTGATTTGATCATCTCCAATAAGTCATCGTTGTCCCAGGGTTTTGTAATAAACCGATGAACAGCGCCGCGATTCACCGCATCTGAAATCGCACTGATATCGGCATAACCGGTGATCAAAAATCGGACCGTATCCGGGGTGACGGCCCTGGCCTTTTCCAGGAATTGTGTGCCTTCCATCCCCGGCATCCGCTGGTCGGAAAGTATCATGGAGAGCGGTTCGTTTAATTTTTGAATAAAATCCAGAGCCTGGGGACCAGACGGTGCGTAAAAAGAACGGGCACCTATCTTTTTGATCAGACGTTCAAGGGATTTTCCAATTTTTTCTTCATCATCGACGATCAGAATTGAATGATTAAAATCCTTGGTCATTTGGCTCCCGAAACTAATGGCATTAGAATCACTGTCAGATAATTTTTCGTGAATTTTATGATCTGGGAATCAGTTTAAGTCATTTTAAATTTTTTCTCAAGAGACTAAATCCCAACGGTGCAGAAATCAAGAAAATTTTAGCGTTAGGCCCAAGTTCAAAATAAAACACGTTGATAACAAAGCAGATAAAGTTCCATAGCCCCCGGAAGGATAAAAAAAAACCCAATTAAACAAACCCAGGATCTAAATCGTATATGATGTGCTGATTATAATATTAAAAGGTTCAGAACCTAATGCGATGAAAATATATTGATGTTACAAAATTCGCCAAAAAATTTTTAATTGTGCAATCGGCCGGGTTCAAATAAAATAAACGATATCTTTTTATACTTCCATTAGGGACTAAATGATGACAAAGGGTGACGACAAACCGACCATTCTCATTGTGGATGATGCCCCGGACAATATTACCGTCCTGACAAACATCCTTACCGACTACAACCTAAAGGCGGCAAACAGCGGGACCAAAGCCCTGGAAATCGCATTACGTTTCAGACCGGACATTATTCTGCTGGACATCATGATGCCGGATATGGACGGTTATGCAGTCTGCAGGCGGCTCAAGCGAGATCTTCATACCAAAAACATCCCTGTCATATTTATCACGGCAATGGATGAAGTGGCAGATGAGGCCCGGGGATTCGAACTGGGTGCTGTTGATTATATCACAAAACCCGTCAACCCCCCAGTTGTCCTGGCAAGGGTAAAAACGCACCTGAAGCTGTATGACCAGAACAAAGCCCTGGAGTATCTGGTTCATGAACGGACCAAAGAGTTAAACAAAAGCAGGCTTGAAATTATTCGCCGGTTAGGTCTTGCAGCGGAATACAAAGACAACGAAACGGGTATGCATGTCATCCGCATGAGTTATTACTGCAAGACCATGGCAACGGCCATCGGTATGAGCGACAAAGAAGCTGAGCTGATATTAAATGCTTCCCCCATGCACGATATCGGCAAAATCGGCATTCCGGATAAAATCCTCGGCAAGCCGGGAAAGCTGGATGCCCGGGAAAGAGCCATCATGGAGCAGCACACGGAAATCGGCGCCCGAATCATAGGCGAGCATGATAATCCGCTTTTGGATATGGCCCGGACAGTGGCGTTGACCCACCACGAAAAATGGGATGGTACGGGATACCCCCGGGGCCTTAAGGGCGGGAACATTCCCATTGTGGGCCGTATTGTCGCTGTTGCGGATGTTTTTGACGCCCTTGTCAGCAAACGGCCCTACAAAAAGGCATGGCCTTTTGAAAAGGCTGTGGCAGTGATTAAAGAAGAATCGGGTAAACATTTTGATCCCGGGCTTGTGAACGTGTTTGTTGCCCATGTGGATGAAATCATCGCGCTTGCCAAGTTGAATGCCGACCCCGATTAAAAAACAGGGAGAATCGTGAAGCTACGTAATTTTTCCATATTGTTTATTTTTGTTATCATCTCCTTTTTCATTCTGTTTCAATTGCTGGCCTCGGAGTTTGTCGTCAAAAAAGGGTTCCAGAAATTTGAAGATGAACATATTCGATTGCAGGTGAATGCTGCCAGACGGGCACTGAACCTCAAACTTGAGAATCTGGACAAACTTTTGTTAGACTGGGCAAACTGGGATGATTCGTATGATTTCGTACAGACCCCAACCCCGGAATATGTCCGGTCCAACTTTCCCATTGAAACCTTCCTTGACCAGTCGCTGGTATGTGTGGTGATCCAAAACATGAAAGGAGATGTCATATACCTGCAGGCTGTTAACGAAAACGGGCTGTTTGATCAACCCTTTGCCGATCAAATTTTTCGGCGGATCTCAATGAAGTATCCCTCTGTGCCAACAAGCTTGGGCATACAAAAAGGCATGCTCACTTTTAAGACCGGTGAGCAGGTAATGATCGCCAAAAGACCGGTTTTAACCAGTAACGCATCAGGGCCTCCCATGGGCACCATCATGCTTGTCCGTATTGTATCGCAGGCAATGCTGGATGAGATCTCCTCAATGCTGGGCTCAAAAATTTCCCTGGCACCTTTGAATGAAAAAAAGGACATATGGGCCAAAACCACTAAAGCCAACGTCTATATTGCGCATAAAGACGAAGAAAGTTGCCGGGGATTTGGGATCATCCCGGATATCAAAGGCGCCCCTTCAATACAGATAAAGGTCATCACAAATCCAACGTTTGCCCAACACGGTCAAAACATCACAAATCTTTTTTTTTCAATTTTGATCGTTGCAATCTTATTGTTCAGTCTTTTGGGCTATTTTGTCCTTCACAAAAAAGTTCTCAAGCGCCTGGAATTGCTTATGCAGCAAATTTCCCAACAGGAAGCGGCCCCCAAAGAAACACCCCCCATCTTTATCAAAGGCAATGACGAAATTCATGAATTAAGTGTTTGTATCAACGGCATGGTTGAACGGATCAGCCGGTCAAAGCAGGCGATTATCGAGAAGTCCGAAGAAGTGGGCAGAAATGAACGGTTTCTCAGCCAGTTATTCAACGCCATAGAGGCGGGGGCTATGTTGATTGACCCGGAAACCAAGATTATTGTTGACATCAATCAATTTGCCCAGAAGCTTACAGGGTATTCAAAAAATGAAGTCGTGGGCCACATGTGCCACAAACTAACCTGCCCGTCCGAAGAGAACAATTGCCCTCTGCTGGATCTGAAGCAATCCAAAGACATGTCAAAACGAACGCTTTTACTTAAAGACGGCTCAATTATCCCGGTCATGAAGTCTGCCGTTTTTATAACCAAAGGCAGCCGAATGCTGCTGCTTGAAACATTTGTGGACATCTCCGAGGCTGAGCATGCCAGACAGGAACTTGAAAACGCCAAAAAAGAGCTGGAGGATAAAGTTGAAGAGCGAACGGCATACCTGCGCGGCATTATCGACACGGCCTTTAACGGCATCATCGTTATTGACGGCCGGGGGTTCATTAACGAGTTCAGCCCGGCTGCCCAGAAGATTTTCGGTTACAGCAAAAAAGAAATTTTAGGTAAAAACATCAACATACTGCTGCCCGAACCTTACAGAAACGGGCATGACGCATATCTTCGCAACCGCCTTGAAACGGGTATTGCCAAAATTATCGGCAAACAGACCGTGGTCCCTGCCCTGAGAAAAGATGGATCACAATTTTCCATGGAAGTTGCTCTCAATACGGATATTGTTAACGGCGAACCGATATTCGTCGCTGTCATGAGCGATGTCACCGAACGTATCAGAATGGAGGAAGCCGTCGCCAAAGAGCAGAAACGGCTAAGAGATATATTAGCCACCAGTCCGGTTGGTGTGGTGATCACCGTTGATGATATTGTTCAATTCAGTAACCCAAGCTTAGCTCAAATGGGTTTCGAATTTGGTCAAACGGCCATGGACGTTTATGTTGACCCCCAAAGCGGAAAACACCTGGTTGATATACTTGACAAAGAGGGCGTGGCATTAAATTTCGAAACCCGGCTTCGCAATAAGCGCGGGCAGCTCATTGATGTTCTGATATTTGCACACCACTATGATGATGAAGGCAGCCGGGCAATTTTAGGCTGGATCATTGACATCACCCGTCGCAAGGCCATGGAAAACGAGATCCGTGAAAGCCGTGGCAGGTTCCAGCGCCTGGTGGAAGAACTCGGGGGCAGGTTTGTCGTCTTCAGCCACAAACCGGACGGTGAAATAATATTTATGAGTGAAGGGGCAAGTTCCGTATTCGGGTTAGACAGAGCAGATGTCCAAGGGAAACGATGGCAGGATATCGTCAACTGGCTGCCCGGAGAAAGAGAAAAAGCCGAAGAGGGCTTGAGGACTTTCCTGAACAGCAAATCGGACTCCCACGAGGTTGAGCTCTCTTTCATACGTAAGGACGGCAGCAAACGAATACTATTTATTTGTGAACATACCGTTCTGGATGCCGACGGCCTGCTATCCACCATTGACGGCATCATAGAGGACATCACCGCCCGCAAAGAAGCTGAAAAGGTTCTGGCACAAGCCAAAGAGACCGCGGAAGAGGCCACCCGGGCAAAATCCGATTTTCTGGCCAATATGTCCCATGAGATCCGGACGCCCA
>JAKSBO010000045.1 GCA_022361095.1 Desulfobacterales bacterium
TAAAGGTTATCGACCTTCTGGTTCCCTTCCCCCGTGGCGGTAAAATGGGTATGTTCGGTGGTGCCGGTGTTGGTAAAACCGTTATCATGATGGAAATGGTTAATAACATCGCCATGCAGCATGGTGGTATCTCCGTATTTGGCGGCGTTGGTGAAAGAACCCGTGAAGGTAATGACCTTTACCACGAAATGAAGGACTCCGGCGTTCTTCCCAAATGTGCACTGGTTTATGGCCAGATGACCGAGCCTCCCGGGGCCCGTGCCCGTGTTGCGCTGTCCGCCTTGACTTGCGCTGAATATTTCCGTGATGAAGAGGGCCAGGACGTGCTCCTCTTTGTTGATAACATCTTCCGTTTTACCCAGGCCGGTGCAGAGGTATCTGCAACACTGGGACGTATGCCGTCTGCCGTTGGTTACCAGCCGACACTTGCGGTTGATATGGGCGAGCTTCAGGAGCGTATTACTTCAACTGATAAAGGCTCCATTACCGCTGTTCAATGCGTTTACGTACCTGCCGATGACTTGACCGACCCGGCACCTGCAACAACCTTTGGTCATCTCGACGGAACTGTTGTACTTTCCCGTCAGATTGCAGAGCTTGGTATCTATCCGGCTGTGGACCCCCTTGACTCCACTTCCAGGATTCTTGATGCCGCTTACATTGGTGAAGAACACTACGGCGTTGCCCGGGTTGTTCAGCAGACCCTGCAAAAATACAAAGAACTCCAGGATATCATTGCTATTCTGGGTATGGACGAGCTGTCTGATGAAGATAAAATCACGGTACAGCGCGCCAGAAAACTTCAGAAATTCCTGTCCCAGCCGTTCCATGTAGCTGAAACCTTTACCGGTATGCCCGGTATTTTTGTAAAGGTTGAAGATACGGTTCGGTCCTTCAAGGAAATTATCGAAGGTAAGCATGATGACCTTCCCGAAAATGCTTTCTATATGGTTGGAGCTATCGAAGACGCCATTGAAAAAGCCAAAGCTGAATAATAATTCGGAGGTTGTATTATGGCTGATCAATTTTTTCTTGAGGTGGTAACGCCGCAAAAGGCCATTGTCAGTGAAGAGATCAAAAGTATTTCAGCTCCTGGCAGTGAAGGTGAATTTTGTGCATTGAAAGGACATACAACCTTTCTGACCTCGTTGAAAATCGGCGGTGTCCGGTATGAAGACGCAACTGGGAAAGAGAATATCCTCTTTGTTAATGGCGGATTTGCCGAAGTGCTTCCTAACAAGGTCACTATTCTTGCAGAATCTGCTGAACGCCGTGAGAATATTAATCTTAGCCGCGCAAAAGAGGCCCAAGGCCGGGCGGAAAGTCGGTTAAGCAACAAAGCGGCAGATACAGATATTGTACGTGCCCAGGCCGCCTTGCAGCGGGCATTGTTCCGGATCAAAATTGCCGGAAGCAATTAAAAATATTTGGCTTGTCTGATGGCTTGACAACCATTGGAGCTATGATGCCGAGCAATACGAAGTAAAAAAGGGATGCCTTTATGGCATCCCTTTTTTTATCGCCTATATTTGTTAAATGAAACAGAGGTGAACATGAGCAATATTGCAGTTATTATATTGGCTGCAGGGAAAGGCAGCCGCATGAAATCCGATTTGCCTAAAGTGCTGCACACGGTTGCAGGTAAAAGTATGGTTAATCACGTGATTGATGCTGCTGTGCAAGTCGCTGCAAATCATATCCATGTTGTGGTCGGGCACCAAGCCGAAAAAGTACAAAAAGAGATCCAAAAAAAACATGATGTACAATTTGCCTTTCAAAAAGAGCTATTAGGGACAGGAGATGCGGTCAGGGTTGCATTGCCGACCATTAATCCGCACATCCAACATATTTTGGTGTTATGCGGCGACGTTCCGCTGATTCAAACGCAGACCATTGCTGATTTGGTATCAAACCATCGCGATCGGGCGGCGGATTTAACTGTCCTTGCTGCAAAAGTTGACGACCCAACAGGTTATGGTCGAGTTATTCAAGGCAAGGACGGCAGGCTTCTTGCCATACGTGAAGAAGCAGATGCCACGGATATGGAAAAACAGATTAATATTGTGAATTCAGGTATTTTTTGCTTTGATAAACGCTTTCTTGAATCTGGGTTGAAACAAATTAAAAATACCAATAATCAGGGAGAATATTATCTTACTGACCTTGTGGAGGTTGCTGTCCGGAATCGGGCCAAAACACTTGTTAAAATCATAGACAACGCTGAACAGGTCATGGGTGTTAATACCATTGAGCAGTTAAGCCGCATCAATACTGCGTTTCCTGATGCATCAAATGAATTATCTTGACTTTCATCAGGCTGCTGAATATAGTGGTGGTTAATTAATTACCATATTACGAGACTTGAGAAATTGAATAACGAGGATATAGCAGCTAAGTTTGACGACATTAACATCCATGTGGACTTTTTAATAGAGTCTTGCCAAAGTCTTCAAAAAGAAAACTCAGCACTCTCTGTTAAGATAAGAGAACTTGAAGATCAATTGGAACAGAAAATACAAAAAGAAGATGTATATGTCGATAGGGAGTCCATGATGAATGAAAAAATTAACGGACTTCTTTCAAAACTGGATGGTTTCACGGAGACCGTATCCTGAGGACGATTAGTTAAAAAGCGTTTGAATATATAGTTGGTAAAGGGCTTTTCTTGGATGAAATTGTTAAAATTGAGCTTTTCGGGGAAGAATTTAAATTTAAACCGGATAAAGATCAAGCAGAGGATCCGGTAAAAATTGCGGCCCATGTTCAGGGATATATAGATGAAGCAGAAAGCCTTTTCAAAAATAAAAGCAGCAGTAAAAACAAAATGGCAATTCTGCTTCTTGCAGTCATGAATTTATCTACGGATTATCATAAACTGCAGACGGCGTATTCTGACCTTGAAAATGACATTGAAAACCGGGTATCATCCTTATTAGAGAAAATAGACAAGACAATGAAATGACTTTCATTGGGTTAAGATTATAACAAAACCCCCTGCAATGTGCGTGATTGTACAACAGACTTTGTCCTAACGCATATAAACATAGGGGGATCACGCTGGTACTGGTGAGCAGGTTCTCTCGTTTGTAAGGGAAAAGCCTAAAGGTATTATTGATCCCCGACTTTTGGACCTTTGGTTCAAAGCCTCAAGAGACAACACGGCAGATGCGGGGGAACTTGTTATATTAAATTAAAAACGCTTTGCCGTGCCCCCTCCTTATCCTAACGTATTATTCCATTTCTTTTTAAGCAAGATAAAACGCGGGTGCATTATATTATGTAGCCATTATTCCAGGAGAGAAATTGTATGAGTTTTTCAATGATGCTTGCATTCATGCTGGTATTGCTTGCTGTTGGTGCGGCCATTTTATATGTCATAAAAATGAAAATTGACCAGCAGAGGCTTGATTTCCAAGAAGAACAACGCGTTGCAATGGAACAAGCAGCCAAAAAAGCTGAAACTCTGTTAAGGGAAGCTAAGCTGGAGGCTCGTTCGCGTTTGCTTGAAATGAAAAGCACCTTTGACGCTGAAACCGAAGAGACCCGGACTGAATTGAAAAGAGAGGAACGCAGACTTTCTAAAAAAAGTGAAAAGCTCGACAAGATAGAAGATCAATGTGTCAAAAAAGAAAAGTATATAGAAAAAAATGAACGGATTGTAGCAGAAAAGCTTGAATCCGTAGTCCAAAAAGAGGAATCTTACGCACAGCTTCTTACAGAGACAAAAAAAGAACTCGAAAAGGTCTCCGGGATGACCCTTGAGCAGGCCAAAGAGCTTCTGCTTAAAACTATGGAGGACGAAGCCCGGCACGAAGGTGCCAAAATGGTTAAAAAGATCACGACCGAAGTCAGGGAAAAGGCGGATAAAGAAGCTAAAAAGATTTTGTCAACCGCCATACAGCGCTATGCCGGCGATTACGTGGCTGAGCGTACCGTCTCTGTAGTGAATTTGCCCGGAGATGAAATGAAGGGCAGAATCATTGGCAGGGAGGGTCGAAATATCCGGGCCTTGGAAGCCGCCACCGGGATTGATCTGATTATTGACGATACACCCGAAGCTGTTATTCTGTCCGGTTTTAACCCTGTCAGACGCGAGGTGGCCAGACTCTCTCTTGAAAAATTGATATCAGA
>JAKSBO010000760.1 GCA_022361095.1 Desulfobacterales bacterium
AACCGGGTGATGCGCGGCTGAATTTCCAACCTGAGGATACCCAACGCCTTAATTGGAACCGATTTAATTTCAAACATGTCCGGTTCAACACGCTTAGACCGGATCACAGGCGGCGTGCCCTCTAAATATCTCAGATTAAGGGACCGGACCGGATACCTGGACGCTGAGAGAAGCACACAGCCGAAATCAATGCTGTCCGGAAACGCCGTAAGCCCTGGTTTCCTGATCCTTGAAAACACCGGTATGGTGAGTTTTGGGCGATGGACAATATCCGTAGAGAGTACGATTCTGCCCCTGCCCGATTCAGGCGACTCGGCCTTATGCCGGATATGGAGCAGATAACTGTTCTCCCGGTGCTCAATATAAAACCCCACCTGGTCCGGCAGCCTGCTGTGGTCAAGCCCCAATGAAAATGCTCTGCTGTCCGGGGCTTTAATGGTTACCACCTGTTCCAGTTTTTTGCCCGTGGTGCCGTTAAAAAACACCCGGGCCGGAACCGGGCTGACGGTTTTCAGTACCCGGGCCGTTATCCCAAGCCGGGTTTCAGGCGCCAGGGGATCATTGGAAAAAACCTTGATGGTTTTTGTCCAGGTTCCGGTCTGGCCTGCTGTGTCAATCCGCACCCGCAAAAATGAATTACGGTTGGGCTTGACCAAGGGATCATGGACCACCCGGGTGCAGGAACACCCCGGGTCCACCCGGTGGATGACCAGGGGTGTGTGGCCCGTATTCTGTAATAAAAAGGTGTGGCGGATAGTCGTGCCTTCCACTATGGTACCAACATCTTTGGCCGGTTCCCGGACAAACAGGGCCGGCATTTTGGAAAACTTGGGTTCAGCGCCGCTTGCCGGGTGACCGTCCGGAAAGAGGGAAACCAGGAGGACCGCATAAAAGATAAAAAATTGATTTTTTCTCAAAATGATCATCGCAAAGCAGATGTCTTTTAAGGATGGATCTTCTTAATGAAGAAGGCACCGGAATCATTTCCGGTGCCTTTGCCAACACTTAATGTTTATGATTAATACTAAGTGAATTTACGTCTCAGCCCGGCCAGCCCCAGGATACCGGTCCCCATGAGCAACAGGGCCGAGGGTACAGGCACGGAAGCCGCAGAGCCGACATCAATCTGACTTTCTATGAATTGGGTTGAATCTGAATAGTCGTCTAAGCCGATAACAAACTCAAAAAGGAAATTGTCAAGGTCAAAATTAAAATCAGACACCCCGTCAGCAACAGCAGTATCGCTGACGTCAAAGGTGAATGAGCCAAGTTGGTACTCTCCGGGTACAAGGGTTATTTTCGAAAAACCGCTTGCATTAAAATTGCTGATCATGCCGTTTTCATCAACCGGTTCCCCGAACAGATTTGGAAAGAAAGCCGGTACCGGTGTATTGGTGTAACTAAGATAGGTGAGCTCTTCCGAGTCATATTCAAATACGAACCTATAACCGGATAGTTGCTCTATGGTTTCACTATTATGCAGGGTAAAATTAAATGTGGCCTGGGCATCTCCGGATAAATAATCCGAAGAGATATCTACATGCCATGCCAGCGCACCTGTTGAAAAAAGAAGAGATAGAAAACACATTGTAAGTATAGAGACTAAATATCTTTTATTCATTACTATTTTCCTTAGTTATTATAATAGGGTTCAGACTGCCCAAATTTATTTTGAAATAAGGCAAAATCCAGCATGCTGATCGTTCCGTCGCCATTCATATCTGTATCCGGATCATAAGAATTCATGGCATTTTGAAAATGTGAGAAGTCAATCATGGAAACCTTGCCGTCATTATTGAAGTCCGCATCAATAACATTCCCATACCCGTCACCGTCGGAATCAATATTATTCGCATCAGCAGTATTGGGGGAGTAATCGACAACGTCCAAATAGCCGTCACCGTCACCGTCCCTTTGGTCATCCACATGGTAGGTGGTCAGGATGGGTGTAACCCCGGTGTCCCACAGATCCCAGTCCGGGTCTTCATAATAGGTCCCGCCGCCCGGTGTACAGGTGGCATTGGTTCCGTTCCACATGACGGTCAAGTCTGAACCGTTGGCAAATACCCCCGTGGCTGTATCATTCATGCAGACATCCGGTGCAAATTCCCGGTAAAGGGAGCCGCGGCTTTCGTCCAGCGCCTCAAATGCATTGTTTTCAGGGTCCAGGATATGGGCCCGGGCATCCTCCAGAAGTTTGTGGTTGATCAAGGCGGCATACCCCACTTCCGCCGGGTTGGCCTGGACATACTGCCCTCCGCCCACATGAAGATTGCCTTCACCGTCAAACCCCAGGTAAGCGCAGCTAAGTACGCTTTCTGCAATGACAAAACTGCCTTCTGTGTCATCATAGTGCAGCTCCTGGCCTGTGGGCCCTGTTCCGTTCCACCATGTGGAGGCCGGGAACACCTTGATCTCCCCGGTCCGGTTCCCGCCGGAACCGATGCCGAAATACAGGTTTTTGTCCTCATCCACGGCAATGCCCGAAGATGCCCCCATGATACGGCCGCAGACAGGCACGGTGTAGTTGTTTTCATCTGTAATGTCCAAGG
>JAKSBO010000791.1 GCA_022361095.1 Desulfobacterales bacterium
ATTACCGTCCGGGATGCCAGAAAGCTGATCAGCATGTGCACATGTGCGAACTGCAATTGTGAATAGGGATATGTTTATTGATGCCCTCCCGGGTGTTCCGGCGCCTGGGCGGGCCGATTCAAAGGAAAAAACCATGAAAAAAATAGTGTTAATATGTATGATTTCCATAACTCTGAGCCTGGCATCTTCCGTTCAGGCGGTAACCAGCCTTTCCTTTTTACCCCAGGCATCTTCCGTTGCATCGGGCGATACCATGGCTGTGGATATTATTATTTCCGGGCTGGAATCCCAGGATCTTTCAGCCTATGATTTCAATGTCAGCTTTGACAATACAATATTGGCTTTCCAGGAGTATTCCCTTGGCAGCGGGCTTGGGGCTCCTGGTGATTCTCTGGACTTGAGTTTGGGTGACCTGGGCCTGAGCACCAACCTGGCTGAAGTCTCTTTATTATGGGATTTCAGTTCCCAGGAAGACGCGTTCACCCTGGCGACCCTTACATTCACAGCGTTATTACCCGGAGAAACAAACCTGTCGTTCTCAATAGACGATTGGCAAGGATTTACAGACGGGGATGATAATTGGCTGACCATTGACGAATTTAACACTGCTGAGATAACCGTGAGCAGTGTGCCCATCCCTTCCTCTTTAAGCATTCTCGGCTTTGGTCTTTTTTCGCTGATAATATGCGCCAAAAGGAAAAGGCGCGTGTCATTATAACAGCCACGGGCTGACCTGGTCTATCAGCACCCAGGCTCGCCCCACAACAAAACATGAAAGAAACTTAGTAACTTATAGGTTCTTTCTTATAAACAGGGCAGGCATCCCTTTGGGATGGCTCACATCCATCCCACACTTGCTGAGGTCGAACCAGGCATTCGGTCTCCCATGTCATACCGAACGTTGCCAAAAACCTGATGAATGCTTGCGGCATATTTGGAAAACGCCCTCTGCTTCAGATCAAAACACCGAATGAGATCCAGCATCCACAAAGGTACCTGGGTTGAATAGCACTTCAGTTCCAGGATGACGCAGCAGTCAGGATCAAAAATCGTTTCATTGTCGTAGGCTCTCATTTGGGTTTCATCCGGGATGAGATTGAACTGCTCTTCAGACTGACACCTTAACTTTATATCAAAGGTTACCCGTGCATAATCATCTACCTCTGAAATAAACGCTTTTCGCCGATAATGGGTCAGCACCTTGGGGGCTGCCTGGTAGGAACAGAGCAGACGGATAAAAAGATCAGCATTTAACGCATCTTTTTCACTCTGAAACCCCTCCAATGGGTACAATGACGTTTCCAATGCCTTTGCCCACATCGGATCATGAACCACTGCCCGGTATTTTCGGACAATGCGGTTTTGTTTCTGTTTGATTTCAAAGAAGCAGGGCATGCCGGAATCAATATTATATGTACGAATGCGCATATTGAAACGATTTTCAGCCCCTTCCAGCCGTTTTCTCAGAAACAGATAGTCGGGAGAGTCGAAGTAAAGCGTGTAGACACCATAGAGCCCATCCTCCGAATTTTCGGCATATTTGTCCTTTGAACAGTAAACGGAGAGAAAATCAGAGATGTCGTCCACCAGGGAAAAGGGGATCA
>JAKSBO010000793.1 GCA_022361095.1 Desulfobacterales bacterium
CTCAAGCTTTCCGGTTTGCGCGGGGTTGCCCACGGTCCGCCGTGTGAAGGTCAATTGCTTCATGTCCCGGATTTTTAAAAACAGGCCCCTCTCTTTTTTTCTAAGGGCTTGCCATTGGGCAAGCTGGTGTTGGGCTTCAAAGAAAACTTTGGCCGGCCCTGCGTTTTTCCAATGGGACAGGGCGCGTTTCAACACCTGGGCTGCCCGTTGAAAATCCCCGGCCTGGTTTGAATAAAATCTGGCCAGGGCAAGGCTTGCTTGAAGCCGGTCCTCCTTTGACGCGGTTTTATCGGCAGCGGCCCTGCGTAAAACATTTACCCCGTCCTGGAACTGTTTGGCGGAGAACTGTTTTTGTGCATCATTAAGGACATGTGCAGATCCTGGGGCGCCCCCCGGTAGGATGAGCAGGATCAGGCCCAGGAAAATAATATATTTAAACATCGGCTGGACTTTTTAGGGGTTCTTCTGCATCAGATGTTTTTTCATGCAAATTTCCCTCATCTGTGCGTGGCAATGCGCTTTTATCCTTAACAAAATGGGGCAGTATCAGGCTGGATACGGCGGCCGTTCCAAAGGCCGCCCCGATCAGTGATAAAGGCAGCACAAAGATAATGCTTCCCATGGAGGATGAATTGGGATTGTAACCGTGTTTCACCCTTAAAATAGTGCCTTTCATATGTACATTCCACAAAATTTAAGGAAGCGGTGCTTTAAAGCACCGCTTCCCCATGGTTTGTTGTGGGGCAAACCTGGGTGCTGACAGACCAGGTCGGCCCATGGCCGTTTAGAGGTGGCCTTTATTCAGTGGCACACCTGGTACGCGTACAATTCTTTATTAACAGCCTGGCATCTCTAATCGAAATTCTTCCGTCACCGTCAATGTCGCACGCCTCACATACGGAAGCAGTTGCGCGCAGGTGGGATCTGATCACTGCAAGATCATTCCTGTCAACATCTCCGTCTGCATCCAAATCACCTTCTATGGTATAGTAGATGGACAGCTTGGGACGATTGGTTGCAACCGATGCCTCTGATGCGTAAAAATCCCAGCCGTCGGTGGAGGAGTTGATAATACCCCAGCCATAGTTGGGTGCACCGTCAACCCAGGCTTTAACAGATTGGGTGACATCTAAATACGCATATTCGCCGGATGACGGGGAATTTACGCTGCCATCGGCTGTATCGGCCGCCACCGCACCGTCCGGGGTAACACCGGTGGAACCGATGCTGTTCCATGTGCATGCGTCGGGCCACTCTTTGAGCATGCGGTAAAAAGACTGGTCTCCGCCGGAGCTGCCTGTGGTCAGGATTCTTAGCTCTGCATTGGCAATCACTGCATTGCCGGGGATGGCTTCAATAATATTTTTGAACTTCATGATACCTTGTACCACGCCGCCGTCACTCATATCAACGGTGACCTGGGAGGCGCCGTCAAACACGGTGTCCGGAGAGGCATCGCGCAGTTCCATATCCAACGCGCCGCTGTACCCGTTAACACCTTCCTGGAACGTCACTTTCAGGCGTGCATCCTTGGGGGTGGAGACCGTGACGGCATTGGAAAAAGCTGAATACCCGAAAATATTTCTTGCCCGCAGTCGGAACGCGTAATCCGTACCGTCCTCAAGCCCTTCAAGGCTGTAGGAATCAACCTCCGGCTGAATCTGGCTGCTGAGCTCTGCCCAGGCACCGTCATTGACCTTGTATTCAAGAATAATTTTCTGAACAGACTCCGTGGATGTGTTCTCCCAGTTCAGGGTAATCTCGGTGTAGGAGGTGGCTTCTCCTGCCAGGTTGGCGGGGGCTGCGGGCACATCACCGGAATAGGTATTGCGGTTGAACGGTATCTGGATTTCAGTGCCCAGATAGGGGGTGTCTGCGAAAACAATGTTTTCAGGGATGGTTGTGTATTTATTGGCTTCGGTCAGGCTTTCCACGTCAGGCACCAGGGAGACGGTGTCACCCGAGGTTTCACCTTCGGCACAGTTGTCATAGTAGCAGTTCTTTTTCCCGGTAATAACGGTCCGGATGGACAGATACGCCGCTTGGTCACCTGTGGCCGGATAGACATGGATCCACTTGAACTGGTTAAAGGAATCACTGTCAAGGGTCCAGGGCTTGTCATCATCATGGCGCCTGGGGCTTGCACCCCAACTGCCTTCACCCAGGTAAAAGGTGCCGTTTTCCACGTCAACTTTAAAATCCTGGAAACAGTCCGGATCAGAGTCATCGCAGGGTGCCAAAGGAAAGGTCAGTTTATGCATGTGGGAGTCGGCATCGCAGGATACATCCATCCCGTAGTCGTAAAACAAATTTGCCCAGGCATTGATCAGGGTCGGGTTTTCAGATTTTCCCGATGTGTGGGGATGCAGGGGTTTGTGATATCCGCAGGTCTTAAAGGTCACATCCGTGGAGGCAGCAAGTTCATCAGCCAGCCACTGGTTCATGGCTTCAAAAGCTGTTGCATAGGTGTCGCCGTTCTGCAGCTCGGAGTTCAGGGTAAACACCTTGAGCAGGTTGCCGCCGAATGTCAGGGCATAAAAGTTATAGACATAGCCGTTGGTTTCCGGGGTGTCGAACAGCTTGTGCAATACCTCGTAATCCCCGTTTTCATGGTTACCGTGCACGGCAATGATCGGTATCAGGCGGCCGTCTTCGGTGGTGGTCTGTTCAGACCAGTTAGGCAGCCAGTCATCCCAGCGGCTTGGGCTTGTGCCGTCGCCGCTGTTGAAGTCACCGCTGAACAGAACAAATAAGGGACGCAGTTTGGCCACCATCTGGTTTGAGTACTGGCCTGCCAGAAATGCATCCCCCGAGCTTTTGGTGTCACCGCCGGCAATGTAGGCAAAGGGTTCCGGTGAATCCGGCGCGGTCAAAAAGCTGTACCGCTTACTGGTGTTTAGGCTGTCTTTTACCACAAAGTAAACCATGGTGTTGGGTGCAAGGTTTTCGAATTTTGCAAACCGGGTGTTCATGTCATAGGCGCTGACGCTTTTGTAAGGTGCCAGGGTGTTGGGATAGGCATCTGCATTCCGGCCGTGGTCGGTGGTATCCCATTTTACAACAGGGCTTTCGCCATCCACCTGGTCCCAGCTCACCACCATGGTGGTGGCCGGATCATCGTTCCAGGTTGCTTTGATTTTTTCAATGGAGGGGCGCTCTTCTTCCCCGATAAATTTTACGACCAGGGTGGGCCGCTGCCCGGTGTTATCCCCTGCGCCGTCAAAGGATTCTGCGGTGCGCTGGCCGGTGCCTTCAAGGATAAAAACCATGTTGTTGCCGCCGTACCAGTCGGTGCGGTTGACAATTTCCTGGACAATGGGGGTCAGGTCGCTGGTTCTTTGGTCCTCACCGGCCTCATGCTTGGTGGTCCACATGGGAATGTCGTTCCACTCAACACTTGCAGCGGTTCTTGTTCTTGAAGAGATATCATAAAGTGTATTTGAAAATGCTTCAGGGTATGCATTGGCTTCACCTGTAATGGTCACCTCAAAAGGATCTGCATTTTTATCGTCTTCATCTACGTCGAACTGGATGTAGGCGCTTTGGACTTCAGCGCCCTGGGGAATGGAAATCCCCCTGAACCGGATACCAACAGTCTGGTTCCGGCTGGGATCATCTTCATGGTCCATGACGATTTCAAGATCGGAGCTGTCGATATCCATGACACCCGGACCATCATCTCCCTCTTCGGCATCGTCGGCAGAAGATGCCGGCTGGTAAGATGCGGTGGTGGCCGTTTCAATAATCAGCATCGGCGCATAGGCCTCCCCGCCGCCGTCATAGGATACAGCCGTACGTGTACCGGTGGCTTCGATGATAAAGGCAATACTCTGGCCGTTTTCCCAGTCTCCCCTGGCCTGGATCTCTTTGAGAATCTCAGTCAGATCCGGGGTCTGCTGGTCCTTGTCCTGTTCGTGGGTGACCGTCCACTCGGGAATATCCGTCCAGGATACGGACGCATTTGTTTTTTCCCTGGAAGATACCGCGTAAGTCACTTCCTGAAACTGGGGGGCATCGCCAATGGCCTGCCCCCAGATGGTGGCGGAAAATGGAGACTGGTTTTTATCCTCATCCTGGGTAAACTGGATGTAAGCTTTTGCAATTTCATCGGCCGCAGGGATAGTCACACCCTGGAACCGAACTCCGATGATCTGTTGTTCCTGGTCGTCATCCCCTGGCTTTTCATAGCCGATCTCAAGATCGGAACTGCCTGAATCCCAGGAACCGTCGGATACATACTCTTCAATATTGTCGAGTACGTCCTTGGTCGTGTACGTTGTTTTTTGTGCCCACACCGACGTGCTTATCAACAAACTGAAGCACAGCATGAGCAGGGTCGCTGTTGCCTTTTTCATTTTTCCTCCCAGATTAAAATTAATGAGCAA
>JAKSBO010000628.1 GCA_022361095.1 Desulfobacterales bacterium
ATCTGGGTGGCCACCATGGGCGGCGGGTTAAATTGTTACGACAAGCGGCTGAACAAATTTATCAATCTACGGCATAACCCTGACAACCCGGCCAGCATCAGCTCGGACTTTTTCAACTGGGCCCCAAGAACTATTGCCGAAGACCAAAACGGACAAATCTGGGTGGGAACCCAGCAAGGCCTGAACCGCTACGACCCGATTGAAGGGACCTTTACCCGCTTTCTTCCCAAACCAGGAGATCCCAACAGCCTGAGCCACGGGGATATTTTCACCGTCTTTGTCGACAGGGAAAACAACGTGTGGGCCGGAACCAAGGCCGGAGGGCTGAACCGTCTGGATCAAGAGACGGGGCGTATAACCCGAATTCCCCTGGACACCGTCAGCCGGCAATCCCCGGATGCCTCAAGCATTGGCGGTGCCGGCTGCATCAACAGTATCATCCAGGATCCCAGGGGGATCCTCTGGATCGGTACGGCCAAGGCCGGGCTCTTTCGCCTGGACCCCCAAACCCTTGAAACCCGTCAATTTGCCCACGATCCCCAGAACGCCCAGGGGCCGGCCAGCAACTATGTCTATGCCCTCATGGCAAACGGCAAAGCAGAGATCTGGATTTCCCACGCCTACAGCGCACCGGTCGGACTGGAGATTTTTAACACCGACTCAGAAACCTTCACACCCCTTCAACATGATCCGGATAATCCCCTGAGCCCCAGCGGCAACAAAATAATGGACCTTTTCAAGGACCGCCAGGGCATCATATGGACCGTTGAAAATACAGGTCCCGTGGATGCCTGGGACAGCTTCGCCCATCAGTTCACCGTCTACCGGCACAATGCCATGGACCCCAAAAGCCTGGGATCCAACTCCGTGACCATGCTCTTCCAGGACAGCCGGGACACGATTTGGGTGGCCGGCGGAAGCCAGGGAGGGCTTTCACGTTTCAATCCAAAGACAGATGACTTTTCCAGGACAGATCGGATTAAACAGAAAACGCCGGCCCTTTCTTCGGTATATTCGATATGCGAAGACAATGCCGGCCGGTTCTGGGTGGGATCGGGGGATGGATCCTTGAACGTCTACAACCGGGAAAATCAAACCATCGAAGAGACCTACCCAAATACCATCGCCGCCGGGGTAGCGCCCAAAAGCCTTATTCAGGACACCCTCAATCCGGACCTGCTCTGGTTCGGCACCCATGGAAACGGGCTTTTCCGGTTTAATAAAAAAACGGGCAGGTTCCGGCAGTTTACCCATGACCAAGCCGATCCGGGCAGTTTGAGCAACAACCTGATATTTAACCTGGTGGGGGATCAAAAAGGCCGGCTGTGGATTTGTACAACAAGCGGCCTGAACTGTTACAATCGGGACAAGGATACGTTCCGCCGCTTTCCAAAAGGTAAAAACGGCCTTCAAGGAGACAATATCAATGACTGCCATGAGGATAAAAAGGGCCGATTCTGGGTAAGTACCGAAGACGGCGGCCTGCATCTTCTTAACAGGACAAGCGGCGTATTTAAACCCCTGACACAGGTCCGGGGACTGCCCTCCAGAGCCATACGGGCCATACAGGAAGACAACAGGGGACGGCTCTGGCTGAGTTCTGATAAAGGACTATATCTCTTTGACCCCAAAACCCTAAACGTTGTGGACCATTACTCGGAAAAAGACGGACTCCAGGGAGACCGGTTCAGTGTTTTTACCACCAGTGCGCTAAAAAGCAGTGAGGGCGACCTTTGGTTTTCCGGCCTTTCGGGGTTGACCCGTTTTCATCCGGACCGAATCATGAAAAACCCTTACGTTCCCCCGGTAAAGCTCATTTCCCTTGAACAGGGCGGGCATCCCCTTAACATGGGAAAGGCCCCCGAAATCATTGAAAACATCCATCTGCCCTGGCAAAAAAATTTTTTTGAATTTGAATTTTCAGCCTTGAATTTCACCCGTCCCGAAAATAATGAATATGCCTATTTTCTTGAAGGTTTTGAGCGCCAGTGGAACCGGATCCAAAACCGGCGTTACGGCAAATACACCAACCTGCCCGGCGGAACCTACACCCTGCACCTGTTGGGCAGCAACAACAATGGGATATGGAACCAAACGGGAAAAGCCATTACAATCCAGGTGGATAATCCGCCCTGGAAACAGCCCTGGGCTTATGCAGCCTACGTTATTGCCTTGATCGGAATCTGGTTTGGGGGGTGGCGGCTGGCCCATAAGGGTGTAGAAAACAAAATAAAGGTACAGCAAAAAGAGCTCCAAAAAGAAAAACAGATGACCGAGCAGCTCCGTGCCATTGACAAGATGAAATCCGAGTTACTTAAAAAACAGAATCAGGTAGAGAACGAACTTGTCAAAAACAAACAACAACTTGAACAAAGGGTCAAGGAGCGGACCCTGGAACTTAACACGGCAAAGGACAAGGCCGAGGCGGCCAGCCAGGCCAAAAGCGAGTTCCTGGCCAACATGAGCCATGAAATCCGGACGCCTTTGAACCTGGTCATCGGATTTTCCGACATCATCTATAAAGATGTCCAGGATGAAACCATTAAAGAGTATGTGGCCACAATCCGTTCTGCCGGCAATTCACTTCTGGCCATGCTCAACGATGTTCTTGATCTGTCAAAGGCGGAATCCGGCAGCTTTCCCTTGAACTACGCAAGCTTTGATCTTGAAGAGCTGCTCAGGGAACTCAACCAAATATACACGAATGCAGCCAGGATCAAGGGGCTTGAATTTTCCGTGGAGCGCATAGAAGGTGTCCCGCCAAGTATTGTCCTGGACAGGGTCAGAATCAGGCAGGTTTTGATGAATATAACAGGAAATGCCATTAAATTCACCGCATCGGGGTTTGTCAAACTCACGGCAGGGTATCGGCCCTTTGAAAAAGAGACAAATTTTTCAGAGTTGTTCTTTATCATCCAGGACAGCGGCATCGGCATTGCCCATGACCAGAAAGAGCGGATATTTGAAAGGTTCAGCCAGCAAAAGGGGCAAAATGTTCATACATACGGCGGTACCGGCATCGGGCTTTCCATATCCAAAAAAATAGTGGAGGCCATGGGCGGAACCATTGAGGTGGACTCGGCACCGGATAAAGGCAGCTGCTTTCGGGTGACCATTCCAAATGTCAAAAGGGGAGACATAAAGAGCCCCCCCCAGCCCTGCGGCTCTATCATGGCTGAATCCGAGGGTCAGATAACGCTGGACAGCTTTGGGGCCCCGGCCTTGGACTATACGCCCACGGCGCTCAAAAAACTTAAGGAACTGCTCGGCCGGCTGAATGGCGAGATGTTGGGGCGCTGGGAGTATCTCAGTAAAACCATGATCATCAGCAATGTCGAAAACTTTGCTGATGAGATTATCGAACTGGGCCGGGCATATGAATATGCCCCCCTGCGCGTATGGGGAAAAGCGGTGACCAAACAGGCCGAGACATTTGATATGGCCTCGCTGCCCAATACCCTGAACTGCTTTCCCATGGTGCTTGACCAGCTTTCCAGCCTTGTTCATAACGGCATTACCCCTGCCGGTGACCCCGGAGACAGGCTCGGATAAACCCGGCTGAACAGCCATTGCGGTTTGGCATTTATATAAAAAATTGTTATCATGCCTCTTAATCGTATCACGAATTCAGGCATAAGCCCCATTAATCAAAATTATATTTCTAAAAACGGCCATGACCGACCTGGTCTTTCATTAAGGTTGGGCTACAACAAATCATGAAAGAAACACATCAGTTCATTTAGTTCTTTCATATAACGGCCATGGCCGACCTGGTCTTTCACCAAGGTTGGGCCACAACAAATCATGAAAGAAACTAACCGG
>JAKSBO010000577.1 GCA_022361095.1 Desulfobacterales bacterium
GCCAACGTGGTCAAGGTGGTCAATTCATTAGATGCCGATGAGGTGTTAATAACACCGGACCGCAACCTGGCCCGGTTTGCGGCAGCCCACACCGATAAAAAAATACACCTGTGGGAGGGTTATTGTCCTTTTCACGACGATTTAACTGCTGAAGCGGTGAAAAAAGCGAAAGCCGAGCACCCCCAGGCCCTGTTTATCGCCCACCCGGAGTGCTCACCAGACGTGCTTGAACTTGCCGACAGCATCCAGTCCACATCGGGAATGATTCGATTTGCCGGTGAAAGTTCGGCCGACCAGTTTATCATCGGCACGGAAACAGGATTGCTGCATCCCCTGTCAAAGGCAAACCCGGAAAAAACCTTTTTCCCCGCATCAGATAAACTGACATGCTCAGCCATGAAGACAACGAAATTGCAGGACATCTGGAACTGTCTTGAAAACATGTCAGGACGGGTGGTGGTTGAAGAAGAGATCCGGACCAAAGCCTTGAATGCCGTTAAAGCAATGATTAATCTCAAATAGAACGGCACCCCAGCACCGGTATCATGACGTCTGCAACATTGGGGGATAGTCCGTCATGCCCGGCTGCGATCCAGGATAGATCGTGCCCGGCCGAAAACCGTAAATTTTGCCGATTACGGCGTTGGCCTGAAATTTTAATCTTCGAAATACGTCAGCTATTCCGAAGGTTAAAATTCCAGGCTGCCTTGTACCCAACAAAATTTCCAGGGTTTACTTCAGACACCAGACAGTTCATTTCAATATGCATCCTGGGTCGCAATTGTTAAATTGCAGGATATGGTCCTGCTATCCGCCACGGCTCTATATCCAACCGGATTCTAAGTTTTTTTAACCTTGCCCACAGGGGCAAGGTATATTGAAAATTCCGATTCGCCGTCAAGGCCGAGCAATTCATCCAGCTCTTCCTGATCATAGGCTGCAATCGCACAGGTTCCGGCATCAATCCCTTCACAGGCAAGGTATAAATTCTGGCACACATGGCCTGCATCCAGGGCAATAACCTTGTGAGCGGCCAATCCATAACGCCACTCCATTCTATACGGTATGGCAGACCATATGAACGTAACGGCGGATTTCCCGGGGTAAGGCTGGTTAAGGGATGCAATGATCATTTTTTCTGACAGCAGCTCATCCTTAAATTCAAATACGAGTTGATGGGAAAAGGGCAAATATCTGTAAACGCCCGGCTCAATATCCTCCACATTAAAAACGGCAAGGTACGTTTCAAACGCATGGCGGCAACCGGCAGAAGGTACATTCCGGTATGCATGACCCTGAAATCTTTTCCCCCTGACACCCTGGGTGCACCACAGCAGGTAAGCCAGTTCTTCCAATGACAGGCTTTGATTCAGGTAAACCCGGCGGCTTTTTCTGTTGCCTATGGCATATGTGAGATCTGTCTTGGGAATACCGTTCCATTCATTAAGCCCGGGAAGATCTATTAAGGTCGCGCCCTCAGGGTATGGTTTTTCAATGGGCGGCACCGGAACGCCCTGGTTCTGATCGGTAAACTGGAAGGCAATAGATTTACGGATACTGTCTTTGAGAAAATATCGATATTGTTTAAGTCTGTCATCCTTCATGATTCCCCCGAAAAATTGGTTTAGATCTGATGCTCCTGCCGATTTATCCATAGGCACCCCATAGCTTACAGTATCCATTCCCAATTTCATATTTAAACATGCAAACAATGAAACGATTCAAAGTGCGTATGGGATCTCTATAACAGCCACGGGCCGGCCTGACATATCCGTTGCCTGGCTCAGCCCACAACAAAGTTTGAAAGATCTGAGCAACTTACACAGACTTTCTTATAAATCGCTTTAAATATGTATATCCCGCCATTGGATTTTATA
>JAKSBO010001098.1 GCA_022361095.1 Desulfobacterales bacterium
CTATAATCCCTTTCACATCAAGGGTCTTTTGGAAAAACACGCCGACAATCAATGCGTAGATACATCCAATGGCACCGGCTTCGGTTGGCGTAAATGCGCCGGAATAAATACCCCCAAGCACCAGAAGCGGAGCACCGATGGCGTACTTGGCCTGCCAGAGCAGCCGAATCACCCGAACCGGCGAGGGGCGGCGGCCGCTTCGGGGAATGCCCTCGCGCACGGCCCGGAAAATTGAATAGACCACCATGAGCAGTGCAAAAAGAATCCCGGCACCCAAACCCGCCAAAAAAAGTTTAAGAATGGACTCTTCAGCCACGACCCCATAAATAATCAACGGAATGCTGGGCGGAATAATGGGGCCAAGCGCACCTGCCGCCGCTGCAACCCCCATGGAAAATGAGGGCGGATACCCCCGGTTCTCCATCTCGGGGATGGTAATGGAGCCAATGGCGGCCACCGTGGCCGGACCCGATCCCGATGCCGTGGCAAAAAGCATGGATGACAACACGGTTCCCACGGCCAGGCCTCCCGGCAGAAAACCGATCAGTTCATCGGCCAGCTCAATCAATGACTGGGAGATCCGGCTTTTGGACAAAATGGCCCCTAACAACACGAAAAAGGGAATGGCCAGCAGGGCAAAATTGTCTATCCCTGAAATCAGGGTCTGGGAGAACATCAGAAAATTGGTGTCCGTCATGACGAGCCCCAGCACGCCGGAAAGCCCCAGGGCAAATCCAATGGGCACACCGATGACCACTAAAACCAGGAAGGCGCCCAAAAGGCACAGGGCAATCAGTCCCGAACTCATGACCGGCCTCCTTTGGCCTTGGGCCCGTAAGCTGAAACCAGATTAAAACAGACAAAAAAGACCAGGATGACACCGGCAACGGGAACACAAATTTTGAGCCAGCACAAATTGATTCCCGCAGCCGGAGAGACCTCATCGGGAAACATCATCATATATTGCCAGCCGTAAACAGCCATAATCCCCCCGTAAAGAATAACCAGCACCTGGGAAAAGATGCGGATCAGGCAACTGACCACCGGCGGGGTGCTTTTTTCCATAAAATCAAAGGCGATGTGTGAATCCGAACCCACCAAGACCACAACCCCCAGCAAGGTGTACCAGACAAAAATAATCTGGGCCAGCTCTTCGGGCCAGGAGAGGGCAGACCCCATGACGTAGCGAAAAAAAACGGCAATCCCGATGATCAGAACCAGACAGATACCCTGGGTGACCAGTATTGCCATTAAAAACCGGTCCAAAAACTTTTTCACGCTTTCCATTTGCAAACTCCGGCAGAATATAGGGAAGCCCACCCCTGTTTTCCAATCATTTCAATTTCTCCGATCAATATTTCGATGCCGCAGGCTGTCAGGCCCAAGTTCAAAATAAAACCATCCATATGGTTTGCCTTTTCATCCGTCTTTTTCGTTATGTCAATGGGCACATATGTTCAATAATATGCGCCCACTGACGCGCCTTGAATAGGAACGAAAATTATAGACCCTGTTTTGGAATGCTTTTTATAAGAAAGTCTGGGTAAGTTACTCAGATCCTTCAAGCTTTGTTGTGGGCTGTGCCTGGCAGCAGATATGTCAGGTCAGCCCATGGCTGTTATA
>JAKSBO010000338.1 GCA_022361095.1 Desulfobacterales bacterium
GGGCCGGTTCCATGGTTTTTAGATCCACCTTGGCTGCGGACATTTTTGCTGTCTGGTTTTCAAGGGCCTGGCGTTTGGTTTCAAGGCTTGTCAGTTTTTCATCCAGTTCATGGGTGGCTTTGGCGATCCTTACATCCAAAGCATTAAGCTTTGTTTCAAGGTCCTGTGACACTTGTGCCATCTGGTTTGCCTGGGTCTGGTCCGCATCCCCCACCTTTTCGGTGATATCCAAATAGACAAAAGTCAAAATGGCAATAATGATGCAGGGGATGATCACTGAGATGATGGTCACCCGCTGGGATAATTTTTCTATTTTAAGGGTGTTGGCCTCCTGCTGGAACATTGCGCCCCCAATGTCCGGCCTGTCCGTCTCAAATGCCTGATCATCATCCGGGGTCCGGTAGTCTCCGAGTCTGTTTTCACTCATAACTGATTGGTGCCTGCCTTTGCTATTCCCATTCGATGGTGCCGGGTGGTTTTGAAGTAATGTCAAAGACCACACGGTTTACTTTGTCCACTTCATTGATAATGCGGTTGGAAATTTTTCCTAAAAGATCGTGGGGCAATTTGGCCCAGTCCGCTGTCATGGCGTCGTTTGATGTGACGGCACGAATGGCCACGCAGTTGGCAAAGGTGCGCTTGTCTCCCATGACACCGACACTTTTTACCGGTAGGAGCACGGCAAAAGACTGCCACAGTTTCCGATAAAGGCCTGCCTGTTTGATCTCCTGGATAAGAATGTCATCGGCCCTGCGAAGGATCTCCAAGCGTTCCTGGGTAATGTCCCCCAGGATGCGGATGGCAAGTCCGGGGCCGGGAAAGGGCTGGCGCCAGATCAACTCCTCGTTGATGCCCAGTTCCAGGCCAAGTTTTCTGACTTCATCTTTGAACAGCAGCTGCAACGGTTCGATGAGTTTCAGGTTCATCTCTTCGGGCAACCCCCCAACATTGTGGTGGGATTTGATGACCGATGTGGGGCCGCCAAAAGCGGATTTGGATTCAATAATATCCGGATACAAGGTGCCCTGGCCAAGGAACTGGGCGCCTTCCACCTTTTTGGCCTCGGCGTCAAAAACATCAATGAAAAGTTTACCGATGATCTTTCTTTTCTTTTCAGGGTCCGTAACCCCGGCCAGGGCCGTTAAAAATTTGTCTTGGGCATCTACAAATTTGATGTTCATATCCAGATTGGCCAGAAGGCTCACCTCAAGCTGCTCTTTTTCATTGAGGCGTAAAAGCCCGTTGTCTACAAAAATGCAGTGCAGATTTTTTCCTACGGCTTTATGGATCAGGGTCGCGGCAACAGAAGAGTCCACGCCGCCTGAAAGGCCCATGATCACTTTTTTATCGCCAACGGCATCTTTGATCTGAGCAATGGCGCCTTCACTAAAGGACTTCATGGTCCAGTTCTGATCGCATTCGCACACATCAAAGAGAAAATGGCGGATCATGGCAGACCCGTTAATTGAATGCTCCACCTCCGGATGAAATTGCAGGCCGAACAGTTTTTTGGGATAATTGGCAATGGCCGCAATGGGGGTGTTGTCGGTCTGTGCGGTAATTTCAAATCCCGGGGGCAACGCTTTTGCAGAATCGCCATGGCTCATCCAGCACTGAAAGCTGTCGTCCATCCCCTTAAACAGGGGGTTGCCCTGATTTATCCGCAGTTCGGCAAAGCCGTACTCTTTTTTGCCGGCTTGTTCAATGGTACCCCCAAGGGTATGTACCATGTACTGCATGCCGTAGCAGATACCAAGAATCGGTACGCCTAGGTCAAAAATGCCGGCGTCAATGGTTGGGCTGTTTTCTTCATAAATGGATGACGGCCCGCCGGAAAGAATGATGCCTGTGGGGGAAAGGCCCTTTATTTTATCAAGGGGGATATCCGAGGGTTCCACCTGGCAGTAAACATTATTTTCCCTAACACGCCGGGCAATCAGTTGATTAAACTGGGATCCGAAGTCAATAACAATGATCATGGGTATTTCCTGCAATGATTAGATTTAAATCGGCAAATTTTCCTATAAATACGGGAAAATTGCAAGTTGTTTTTGGTCTGAACTTGCCAAGAAAGGCGGATTATGTTTTATTATGTTCGCTTTTAATATTTTTAAATTTAAGGAGATTGGATGTATTTAGCCAGTGATTTGAGAAAAGGGCTTAAACTGGAGATTGATGGTGATCCCCATGTAATTGTCGGTTTTGAGTTTAAAAAACCGGGCAAGGGGCAGTCCCTGTATAAATGCAAACTGAAGAATATGATCACAGGTTCCCAGTTTGAACGCACCTACCGTTCCGGTGACAAATTTGAAAAGGCGGATCTGGAAGAAACGGAGATGGAATACCTCTATTCAGATCGGGATGGCTGGTGGTTTATGAACTCAACCACCTACGACCAGATTATGTTGACCAAGGAGCAGATCGGGGAGAACGTAGACCTGCTCAAGGAAAACACTGTCTGCACTGTACTCCTGCATAATCAAAACCCCATTGGCGTCACACTTCCCAACTTTGTGGTTCTGCGGGTCACTGCCACCGAACCCTGGGCCAAAGGGGATACCGCCACGGGCGACACCAAGCCGGCTACGGTTGAAACCGGGTTTGCAGTTCAGGTGCCGCCTTTTGTAAATGAAGATCAGTTGATCAAGATTGATACCCGGACCCGGGAATACGTTGAGCGGGCCAGTGAATAGCTGCCATGAAATCAGACGTTTTTATATGAAAGTGCCGATACCTTGTTGGGTTTCTTTCATGTTTTGTTGTGGGGTGAGTCTGGGTGTCGATGGACCAGGTCAGTCCATGGATTTTGTTGGAACCCGGCCAGGGAAGACGCTTTCCTGGTCAGGGGATTCCCATGAGACAACCGTGTCGCTTATCCTGCCTTTATAAACCGTTATTTTCAAGATTTCTTTAATTTTTCAAAACAAAAAAATTCTTACCCCGGTGATTCCCAAGCGGCGCTGTCGTGGGGTGGCTCAAGATAGGGCCATCGCATGAAAAAGGGCGCTTATCCAGATTTGTACATCCGGCCGGCAGATAATATTGCAAATCGCAATAAGGTAATGTAAATTTACTCTCGTTTGACCGGCGGACGCATCCGCGTAATTTAGATAATTATTGCAAGATCATTATTTCACGGAAAGGAGAGGTTACAATGGGAGAAAATACAATCACTGCTGAAGAAGTAAGCCAGGCGCAACAGGCTTGGGGTGAAGGCATCGTGGTCATCGGCAAAATATTTACGGACGGAGGCGATTACGTCAAGGCTGCAGAAAATCATATTGATACCCTATATGATTTTCAGTCCGGTCCAGTGCTTTTTAAACCCACAAAAGCTGCCGAAAGTCAGTTCCGCATGACGCGGGAATCGGCCGTGTCATATTTTGTCAGCGGCAATGACAATTTTAAGGAAGATCACGGGTTTGCCATCCACCCATGGACCAAAGTGCGCTTTGAAAATGCAGGAACCTTTATCACAGGCAATTATGCAGTTGCCATGGGTAACTACTTTTTTACAGAAACCGATGGTACGGAGGTCAAGGTGGAATACACTTTCGGCTATGTCAAAGACGCTGAAGGTCAGTTAAATATTAACCTGCATCACTCTTCAGTGCCGTTCAGCGCAGACTGATCCTGTTCATCATCTTCAAGCTGTCCTTTCCCTTCCCCGGGCCGGGGCGGTTTGAAGAACCGGACAGCGCCTTGGTTGCATCAACAGGTATTCATATACGCACATTGATGTGCCTTGAATACGGTTAAAAGTCCTTTGCCCTGTAAGTGGATTTTAAAATTTTACAGCCCGGCACAGCAGAACGATTAGGATGAGAAACATCAAAAAAATTATTACCACCTGTACCAGGGACTGCCCCAACACCTGCGGGCTTGAAGCCACGGTTGAAGACGGTCGCCTGGTTCGCTTGGCAGGGTCGAAAGAACATCCGCTGACCCGGGGGGTGGCGTGTCACAAAGCTTTAAAATACATTGACCGGGTTTACAGCAAGGACCGACTTGTAAAGCCCATGATGCGTGGCAGGTCAAACTGGCGGGAGGTTACTTGGGATGAGGCTTTGGATGTCATTGCTGAAAAGATGAAGATGATCCGTGATGAAGATGGCCCCGAAGCGATTCTCTACTATCAAGGCTATGGCGAACGAACCGCGCTTAAGTTGCTCAACAAGTACTTTTTCAATCTCTTCGGCGGGGTGACCACCCTGCACGGGTCATTGTGCGGCGGCACGGGACAGGCATCCCAGAACCTGGACTTGGGCAAGCGTATTTCCCATGATCCTTTGGATCATTACAACGCCAAGGCCATGATACTCTGGGCCAGGAATCCTGCCACCACACAGATCGGACTGGTTCCCATCATCAAGGATATACAGAAGAGAGGCGGCCGGATCATCACCATTGATCCCTTCCGAAACCGAAGTGCCGCCTTTGCCGACCGGCACATTGCTCCGGCCCCGAACATGGATGTGTACCTGGCCATGGCTGCCGCCAAACTTTTGATCGGCCGAAATGCCCATGACACAGTTTTCCTTTCCAGGCACAGTGCTGGGTTTGACGCCTACAAAGCCATCCTTGACCGCTACAGCATAGATGAGCTCTGCTGCCTTGCCGGTGTCTGCCAAGAAGAGGCCCAATATGTCGCAGAGACGCTGATTTTTTTTAAACCCACAGCAATCCTTCTGGGATGGGGACTTCACCGTCATAAAGACGCCCATTTCACCATCCGCGCCATTGATGCGTTAGGGGCGATTTCGGGAAATATCGGTGTACAAGGCGGAGGGGTCAGCCAGGGGTTTGAAGAGTACGGTCCCTATGATCCGAAATGCTGGGGAGACCAGCTCAATCCCAAACGCCGGACACTTCTGATGCCCTATCTGGGACAAGAACTCTTAGATGCAGAGAATCCGCCGATTCGCATGGTTTACGTAACAGCCGCCAACCCGGCCTGCATGGCTCCGAACTCCGAACGCGTGGTGGAGGCTTTCAAGCGCATGGCGTTCGTGGTCTACAGCGGCCATTTCTTGGATGATACTGCAGAATTGGCGGATGTGCTTTTGCCGGCCACCACCTTTCTTGAAGAATACGATGTCATGGCAAGCTACGGCCACAACTATGTGGGCCCTGTAAATCCCGCCATTGAGCCCGTGGGCGATTGCCGAAGTGAATTTGAGATGTTTACGGAACTTGCCAAACGGTTTTCCTTTAAAGATCAATTTTGCAAAAGTGCAGAACAATGGCTGGACAAAATCTGCGATCCGATCAAAACCTGGGGCGGTGACCTGGGGCAACTGAGAAAGGCCCCTTTTCGCATCCCGGAACCCATGGCGCCTTACCTTGACAAGGTTTTTTCCACGCCTTCGGGGAAATTTGAGTTCATGGCTCAATTTGATGGGGATCGCCTCAAAAACGATGACAAAAATTATCCGTACACCCTGTTGAGTGTCGCTCCCTTCGATTATATCTGTTCCGAACGAACCCTTGCAGATCATCCTCCCTTGCCAACGGTGTGTCTGCACCCTGCTGAAGCAGATAAACTGGGACTGGCCGATGGCCAGCCCGTAATGGTTAAGAGCCGAATCGGCAGTGTGAAAGCACTGCTTTGCACCGATACGTCCACAAGACGGGATTGCCTGGTTACCGAACGCGGCGGATGGATCAAGGCCGGTCATGGGTTGAACCGGCTCACAGCCGAAATGGTGAGTACGGTGGGTAACGGGACACCTTATTACGATACCCGGGTCACACTGTCTATTGTTTGAACGAAACGTCACCCATCTGCGCCTTGCATCTGGGCAAGTTTTCGTCTAAACACAAGTAGTGTCTAACCGAAATTTGGCAGATTTTGACCACAGGGATATATTGGAACTATTGTTTCCAGAATTCGGGGACCAGAAGTATAATGACAGTGTAAATCTCAAGCCGCCCTGCAAGCATGCACCAGGAGAGAAGCCATTTGCCGGCCTGGGGCAGGTGGGCAAAGTTTTCCGCCGGGCCCACCGTGCCAAAGCCGGGTCCGATGTTTCCTATGCATGAGGCCACTGCGCCCAACGATGTCAAAAGATCCACACCCAGTGAAGATAAGAGCGCCGTGGCGATCACAAAAATCAGGATGTATAAGGCGATGAATCCCAGGATAGA
>JAKSBO010000439.1 GCA_022361095.1 Desulfobacterales bacterium
TCATGTCATTCGGCGCCTTTGTGGTGGGCGGCAACTATGTGGTGGGCCTGATTATCTTCATTATCCTGGTGCTTATTAACTTCATGGTCATCACCAAGGGTGCCGGGCGTATTGCAGAGGTCGCCGCCCGTTTTACCCTGGATGCCATGCCCGGCAAACAGATGGCCATTGATGCGGATCTCAATGCCGGTATGATCGACGAACTGGAAGCCGGCGAACGAAGGGCCGCCATTGCCCGGGAATCGGAATTTCATGGCGCCATGGATGGTGCCTCCAAATTTGTCCGTGGTGATGCCATTGCCGGTATTATCATCACATTGATTAATATCGGCGCCGGCTTTATCATTGGTGTGGTACAGCAGGGCATGCCCCTTTCCGAAGCGTTGACCAATTACACGTTGCTCACCGTGGGTGACGGCCTTGTATCCCAGATTCCGGCGCTGTTAATCTCTGCAGCCGCAGGTCTTCTGGTCTCCCGATCCGGTGCGGAAAACAAAATGGGAAAGGAGTTTGCCAAACATCTGTTTTCCAGTTCCACCCCGGTCATGGTGGGCGGGGTCATTGTTTTTCTCATGGGCGCAATCCCGGGCCTGCCCACCATCCCCTTCATGACCTTAGGCATTACCATGGGCACCGTTGCCTGGTACTTTTTAGGGCAGCAAGAAAAAGAAGCCGAAGATAAACAACAGGAAATTGAAAAGGCCGAGGCCCAGGCCCAGGAAGAGACACCCGGAAAACCCGAGGATGTGGATCATCTGCTGCGCCTGGACACCATGGAACTGGAAGTGGGGTATGGCCTGATCCCCCTGGTGGACAAACAGCAGGACGGCACGCTTCTGGGCCGGATCAAGGCCATCCGCCGGCAGTTTGCCACGGAGATGGGTATCATTGTCCCCCCCATCCATATCCGGGATAACCTCAATTTAAGCCCGGCCCAGTACCGCCTTATGATCAAGGGGGTTGAGGCTGCCGGATCAGAACTGATGGTCAATCACTACCTGGCCATGGATCCGGGGGGCGCAGCCAAAGAGATAGACGGCATTGATACGGTGGAGCCGGCCTTTAACCTGCCGGCCCTGTGGATACCCATGTCCAGGGAAGAGGAAGCCAAGTTTGCCGGATACACGGTGGTGGACAACTCCACGGTGATTGCCACCCACCTGACCGAGATCATCAGAAACAATGCCCACAACCTGCTCAGCCGCCAGGATGTCCAGCATCTCCTGGATAACCTGGCCAAAACCAGCCCCAAGGTGGTGGAGGAACTGGTACCCAACCTGTTAAGTGTCGGGGTGGTCCAGAAGGTGCTCCAGAACCTCTTGCGGGAACGCATCTCCATCCGGGATCTGTTGACCATTGTGGAAACCCTGGCGGATTTTGCCCCGGCAGGCAAGGATCCGGATCTGTTAACCGAATATGTACGCCAACGGGTGGCCAAAGGGATGCTCGCACCCTATTTGCAGCCCGGTAAAAAGCTGCAGGTCATGACATTGGACCGCAGGCTTGAAGAGATTCTAACAAAAAATATTAAACGGACCGACCACGGGACTTACCTGGCCTTGGAGCCAGCCCTGATCACGGAACTTGTCGGTGCCGTATCCAAACAGGTGGAAAAGCTCATCACATTAAATACCCAGCCGGTGCTCATGACCTCGCCGACATTGCGCCGCCATGTCCGGCGCCTGATTGAGCCGTCTCTTCCCAATGTATTTGTGGTATCCCACGCAGAGATCGTGGATGATATAAATCTGCAGGCTGTGGGAAAGGTAAGTTTAAAGAATGGATAAAAAAATTTTCAGGGCGCCCAATATCCAGACTGCCCTTGCCGGCGTCAAGGAGGAGCTGGGGCCCGACGCCATGATTCTTTCCACACGAAAGGTGCCCCAATCCCCCAAAGATCCCTACGGCAAAACCATGTTTGAGGTTGAAGCGGCAATCCCTTCGGCCGGCGACGATAAGCCGGAACCGCCGGTTCTCCAGGGTGTGGAAACCCTGAAGTCGGATATTGCGGAGATCAAGGACATCCTCTCTGTGGCCGGTTTCGGTTCCGGCGTGCAGTCTATTTTATGCAATCATTTTGACTCTGTGGGCGTGCTGGCCTCCCTGCTTCGCTGTGGTGTCAGCGAGCGTCTGGCAACAGACCTTGTCCGAAAAGCGGCCGCACAACCGGATGAAGACCTTGATAAGGTTTCGCAAATGAAGCAGTTGAAAAAGAGAGTGATGGGGCTGTGTCTGGATCAACTATGCACCAAGGATTTCTTCACCCGGCGTAACTCTTCCGGACTTCCCCAGGTGGCGGCCTTTGTGGGGCCGACCGGTGTAGGAAAAACCACCACCATTGCCAAACTGGCCGCATTCTTAAGCTTTACCCGTAAAATGAAGGTGGGGCTGGTCTCCATAGACAATTACAGGATCGGGGCCTTTGAACAGCTCAAAGCCTATGCCGGCATCATGGGACTGGTCTGTGTGCCCGCCTTTTCACGCCAGGATCTGGCATGCGCCCTGGACCGGATGAAATCCATGGATCTGGTACTGATTGATACGGCCGGGCACAGCCATTATGACAAGGAGAAAATTGACGAAATCCTTGAGTTGATCAAAAATGATTTCCAGATCAGCGTTCATTTAACCTTGAGTGTTACTTCTGAATTGATTAATATGAAGGAAGCGGCATCTGCTTTTTCCGTATTTAATCCAGACACCTATGTGTTCACAAAAACAGATGAAACCAAAAGATGCGGGAAAATTCTTGACCAGGTGGCAAGCCACGGCCTGCCGGTCTCATTGGTGACCAACGGCCAGAAGGTGCCCGAGGATTTGATTATCCCGGACCGCCATGAGCTTTTAAAGATAATTCTAAGAAAAGAGCCCAAAGGAGATTAGGTGGATCAGGCAAAAGGACTGCGGCAGATGGCCAGGACAAATGCGATGCAAAAACAGGAACGAATCAAGGATTCAAACGGCAGTTCATATCCCAGGGTCATTGCGGTGACCAGCGGCAAAGGCGGTGTGGGTAAAACCAATATTGTGGGAAACCTGGCCGTGGCCTTGACACGGCTTGGCAAACGGGTGGTGATCATTGACGCGGATGTGGGCCTAGCCAATATTGATATCGTATTTAACCTGAGACCCAAATACAATATCCGCCATCTGGTCTCCGGGGAAAAAACATTGCGCCAGGTAATGGTGACAACGGACCACGGCATCGGTATTCTGCCCGGGGGGTCCGGGTTTGCCGATCTGACCCGTTTCAGCGAAGGGGAAAAACTGACACTGCTGTCTGAATTCGAGGCGTTCTCCGATATGGCGGACATCATTTTGCTGGATACCGGGGCCGGCATTTCATCCAATGTGCTCTATTTTAATGCATCTGCGGACCAATGCCTGGTGGTGGCCACCACAGAACCCACCTCCATTACCGATGCCTATGCCCTGATGAAGGTCATGTCCCAGGAATACGGCATAAAGCATTTTAAACTGGTGGTAAACATGGCGGACAACCGGACCGGGGCCAAAAGGGTTTACGGATCTTTGAGTAATGCCCTGGATAAATTTTTAAAGAACGTGGTTCTGGAATATTGCGGTTATGTTCCCTTTGATCCGGCACTGCAAAAAGCGGTTCGAAACCGCAGCATTCTTTTGGATACCTTAAAACACAGCCCCGCAGCCGATGCCATGTCCGATCTTGCAAAAACGCTGCTGAATGACGGCAGGACGAACCAGAA
>JAKSBO010000408.1 GCA_022361095.1 Desulfobacterales bacterium
GAAGCCCGGCTGCCATATGCCAATGAGGATCTTAACGACTGGGTTGCAGCGTTGGTCAGTGAAAAGGCGGAATATTCCCACAGGTTTGTCACGGTTTGCAGTGCTTACGGGGAGGTGTCCGATACCACAGGCAAGCGGATCACCCGGAACTGGGGCGGGCTTTTATCGGGGCGGGTGGTGTCCATCCCGGTGATGCGGGCCATTGGCCGGGTGCTGGACGGCGGGATTTCCCAAGGCACTCTGCCGGAAGCTTATACCGATTCCATGCAACAGATGCTGGAGACGAGCGGATATACCACGGCCAAGTATTATGCAGGCCTTAGTTCCGTTTACTGGGGTGACGGCCGGACTCTGGCGGATGCCACCAGCGATTTTCAGTATGAAGAGGTGCTGCGGACTGTTTTCAAGGCAGTACGGTTGGCCCGGATTGCAGCGCTCAAGAGCATGTACGACGAGGCTGGTGATCCGACTTTGGAGGGCAATGCCACGGGGCTTGCCTATCTACAGGCAAATATTGAGAACGCATTGAACACCATGACCGCTGCCGTACCTAAAGAGCTGGCAGGTTATGTGGTGGAGATTCCGGAAGGCCAGGATGTGGCAAATAACGGCGTGGCCGTCAAAATCACTTTGATCGGCATTCCCGTTATCAGGGACATCATGCTGTATGCCAACTACACCTATGCCGGGTCTGCGTTTGATCCGCGGCTAGAAATCGCTGCGTAAGGAGGAAATATTATGGCAATCAACGGGAACAGCTATGACTGGGAGTCCATTGAGATCCGCCTGCCGCATGGCGTGGCTGTGAACATCCAGGAGATCAGCTACAACGATGAAGCGGATATCGAGGAGCATTACGGCAAGGGGCGGACCCCTGCGGGGTACGGCCGGAAAAATTACAAGGCCGGCGGCTCCCTTGACCTGGATCTGCAGGAGTACCAGGAACTCAGAACCCATCTTGGCGGCAGTCTTTACAAGGCTGATCCATGCCAGATCGTTGTGGGGTATGCCAATGACGACATGCCCACCGTGACGGATACTCTGCCGGATGTGAAGTTTACCAAAACAGACACCAGCGGCAAGCAGGGGGATGACAAGGTGGGGTCCAGGAAGATTGATTTCAAGATACTGAGTCCCATCCGCTGGGGTGGTGTACGGGCTCTTGACGATTAAACCGATAAAACGAACAAGAGGATATTATGGCGAATTTTCAAGAAAGCAATACGGATAAGGCAGGAGAAGAGACTGCCGGCAGCCAGGCAGGCCCTGAAATTGTTGATGTTGAGTTTGAAGCGTTGCCGCTGCCGGATCCGGTTCAAAAGGCGCTTGCAGACGGGGAAAACGTGTTGATTCTGAACGGGGAAAATGATGAGGAGTATTATTTCAAACGGCCCAAGACCATGGATATCAACCGGTTTCTGGGGACATCGTCCAAGGGCAAGCTGGCCGCTGCTGTGCGGAACCTGGTATTTGAACAGGCGCTTTTCCCTTCTGCCGAGGTGCTGCGGGCTGAGTTCAGGGAAAAACCAGGCCGGGTGGTGGCCTTGAACAACGCGCTGCAGACGGAAATCGGGCTGAATGAGGATTACTCGGTAAAAAAGCTTTAAGCCAGGCCCGGTCTGCGCTCAGGGGCAACTGGGTCCGCCAGGCGTCCCTTTTAATCAAAAAGCATCTGGGGGAGAACCCGGCACAGGAGATGAACCAATTCATTGGCCAATACGCAGATGTCTTATGGCTGGAAGCCCGGGAGCTGGATGTTATGGCAGGGGCTATTTCAAAGGCGCTGAACGGAGAGTGAGGGTTATCCAAAGAGGAAAAAATCGGCCAGGGCGGCCAAAATGCCCTTTTCCAGGGGTCTGTAGCCGGATAATACCGCGCAGGCAAAGGCAAAGAGTGTGGCCAGGGAGGTCAGGCCAAAGAGGGTAAAACCGATGATTATGCCAAAAAATATTTCCATAAAAACAGAATATTGCAGGGAGGATCGGTTGTCAGATGGAAAGCATATTTAAACTGGAAATTCTGTTGTCTGTGATAGACAGGGTGTCCGGACCCACGGGTAAAATGGGCAAAGGCATGGATGGTTTGCTCGGCAAGATCCTGGGCCTGGGTCCTGCGTTTGACAAGTTTAAACGGTACGGCCTGATCATGACGACGGTTGGGGCCGGTGTCCTGAATATGATGACCGGTGCGGCCATGGCTACGGTGCCCACCCAGAAAGCCCTGGGCAAGCTCTCCTCGTTGGGTATCCAGGATCTTGCGGCCCTGGAGCAGGCCGGGGTGGATTTTTCGTCGACGTGGTCCGGCACCACCACAGCCCAGTATCTTGCGGCGGCGTATGACATCAAGTCCGGGATATCCTCCCTGACGGATACGGGTGTTGCCGAATATGCAAGACTTGCTGCCATCACGGGCAAAGCGACCAAGTCGACCACAGCGGAGATGACCAGCCTGTTCGCCACGGGTTACGGCATCTACAAGGATATGTATGCCGGGATGTCCGACATGGACTTCGGCCAGGTGTTTTCCGCCGGCATTTCCGCCAGTGTGAATAGTTTCAAGACCACCGGGTCGGGCATGGCCAAGGCGATCTCCGCACTGGGGGCCACGGCTGCAACGGCCAAGGTGCCGCTGGCGGAACAGCTCAGTATTCTGGGCATGCTGCAGGCCACCATGACTAGCGGGGAAGCCGGCGCCAAATACAAGGCGTTGATTCAGTCTGCCGCCGGTGCCGGGCAGGCCCTGAATCTTGAGTTCATGGATGCAAATAATCAGTTGCTCTCTTTGCCCCAGATACTGACTGCCCTGCAGAGCAAGTACGGCACCACCCTGGATGCCATGGAAAAGATGGAGATCAAGAAGGCGTTCGGTACGGATAAGGCGGTGGATGTGATTGATCAGCTGTATTCCAAGGTGGGGGATCTGACAACCAATATTGCCGGGCTTGACAAGGCCATGGGCCAGGGCGCTGCATTCAGCGAGCAGATGGCCATGGCCATGAACGTGGATATCGGGGCGGGCATGGAGTTGCTGGCTCAACGGTGGCAGAACCTGGTGGTGGTGATCGGCA
>JAKSBO010001083.1 GCA_022361095.1 Desulfobacterales bacterium
CGACCAGGATGCAGACGCCCTGACCCCAAAGGCCATTGCCTTTTTCGAGCCGGTTCGCGAAGCCCTGGATGGCAGCTCTGTTTCCGCTGCCCCCCTGTGGTCTGAAAAAGACATTGCCCTGCTCACTTACGGCAATTCCCTTGTGGAAGAAGAAGACCGCCCCCTCAGAACACTTGACCGGTTTCTGGAAGACTATACCCGGGACCGATTCTCCATTGTACATATTCTGCCCTTTTTCCCATACTCTTCGGACGATGGGTTTGCGGTGATGGATTATTACACGGTGAACCCCAGCCTGGGAGACTGGGACGACATACGCAAAATTGCCGGCCGCTGCCGGCTCATGGCTGACCTTGTGGTCAATCACACCTCATCCCGGAGCAGATGGTTTGAAAACTTCAAAAAAGGGATACATCCGGGAAAGGATTATTATGTGACCGTGGACCCGCAAAGCGACCTGTCCCGGGTGATCCGGCCCAGGACCTCGCCCCTGCTGCGGGAGGTATCCACACCGGAGGGCCCCCGGCACGTCTGGTGCACCTTCGGCCATGACCAGGTGGATCTGAATTTTAAGAACCCGGATGTCCTCATGGAATTTTTAGCGATTATCCGCCATTACCTGGATAACGGGGTAGAGGTATTCCGGCTGGATGCGGTGGCCTTTCTGTGGAAAGAGGTTTGCACCACCTGCCTGCACCTGGGCCAGACCCATAAAATCGTCAAACTCATGCGCACCCTGATCCAGGCCCACAACCCCAGGGCGATTATTATCACAGAGACCAACGTGCCGGCCCGGGAAAACCTCTCCTATTTCGGCATAGGCGATGAAGCCCAGGTGATCTATAATTTTCCGCTGCCCCCGTTTCTGCTCAACACCATGGCCACCGGCAACAGCAAAGGGATTACGGACTGGCTGAAAGCCATGCCCGACACCATGGAAAACACCACCTGCCTGAACTTCATCGCATCCCACGACGGCATTGGCCTGCGGCCGGTGGAAGACTATTTTTCCCGGCAGGAGATGACACAGCTCATTGAGCTGATGAAGGCATTCGGCGGTAAAATTTCCACCCGGGCACTCAACGACCACAAAGACAATCCTTATGAAATAAACATCAGCCTTTGGGATGCCATGAAGGGAACGATTCACTGCCGGGAAGATAATCTCCAGATGGAACGGTTTATCTGTGCCCACACCATTATGCTGGGCCTCAAAGGCATCCCGGCCATTTACATCCACAGCCTGCTGGGCACGGAAAACGACTATGAACGCAGGGAGAATCTGCAATCCAACCGCGCCGTCAACCGGCATACCTGGGATTATCCGGATCTGTGTGAAAAGCTGGCTGATCCCGGCGGCCATCATCACCAGGTATTTTGCACCCTTTGTGCCCTTATGGACAAAAGAAAGCAGCAACCGGCCTTTCACCCGGATGCCGGACAGACCACCTTTAACATAAACCGGAAAACCGTGGCTTTCCAGCGCAGGCCGGATGAAACCGACAACGCACCTGCCCTGCTCTGTATTCACAACATCACAGACCAGGCCGTCGCCATTCCCCCAACAGAGTTGCCCGGACAGTGGTGCCGAAAAGGTGCGGATCTCATATCAGGAAAAATTGTACAGCTTGATACGGGGCTGGATCTTGCCCCTTACCAATCCATGTGGATCAAAACGACATCGACCCCAACACCTTAGACAGGATAAGTGTATGACTCCCAGCGACATCTCCGGCCTCTCAAGGCTGGATCTTAATTTATGGAAGGAATACCTGGATATTGCCCAGGAGTTCTGGCTGCCCCAAAACCTTAAAAGCAGGACAAGATTTATTTTACTGCTGTGTCTTTTGATGGCCTTTGTGGCATCGCTGCTTTTTTTGTTCGTTGCCATCACCATAACCGCCACCCATGCGATTACCCCTGATTTTGTCAGTAAAACGGCCCCGGGCCTGATGGACTGGATCCAGGGCATTATCCACTCCCGGCTGATCTGGGTTCCGGCTGCCGGTTTTCTGATTCCGGCCCTGGTCTTTTCCCTCTACTCAAAAAAGCTGAAAGGATTTTTTCTGCCCTGGGGTATCCTTGGAATTCTGCTTCTGCTCTCATTTACGGTGTCAGGGCTGAATGTGATCATAAGCTATGTGGGCCGCTTTTTCCAGACCGCCCTTGCCCA
>JAKSBO010000586.1 GCA_022361095.1 Desulfobacterales bacterium
CCGCAATCGCGATCGCAACCGGGATCTCATCATTCTTCTTATCGATAAAGCCCTTAAACAACGCTTCATCAATCCCTTCAACACCATCAAGCTTCGCATCCTTCGCAGCCGCTCTCGCAGCCTTGCCCTTATCACGCTTACTCATCTTCGAACCATCGCTGTTAAAAATCAGCGGGATATGAGCAAACTTAGGAGCCTTCAGTCCAAGCGCCTCATAGAGCGCCACATGCTTAGGCGTGTTATTCAAATGCTCCTGACCACGAATCACAAGCGTCACACCCATCGCATTGTCATCGACAATATTCGCCATGTGGAACGTAGGCCCGCCATCAGCCTTCACAATAATGAAGTCCTCAAGCTCCTCACGTGCAACAACCACATCGCCAAGAATCTCATCCTTCACAACCACATCATGCTCAGGCATCTTAAACCTGACCACACGCTTGCGATCAGAAGCTAAATACTCTTCCAACTTCGCCTTGTCCGCATTAATCGCCAAAGCATCCGCCGGATCATACTGGTAAGGCTTCTTCGCAGCTCTCGCAGCCTTTCTCGCCGCATCCAACTCCTCAGCCGTCTTAAAGCAGTAGTAAGCTCTCCCCAGTTCAAACAGCTTATCAATCGCTGCCTGATACAAATCGCCACGCTGACTCTGGAAGTAAGGCCCGTTCTCGCCAATTTGCGTGCTATACGGATCCCACTCCGAATCCCCATTATCACTTCCGAGGGCAGGTCCCTGATCCCAGTCCAGCCCCAGCCACTTCATATCAGCGATAATCGCCTTAGTCGCCTCAGCTGTCGAACGTGCCTTGTCCGTATCTTCAATTCTCAGAATGAACTGCCCGCCGTGTGCCCGAGCATATGCCCAGTTAAATAGCGCAGTCCTCGCACCACCCACATGCAGGAATCCTGTAGGGCTTGGCGCAAAACGTGTAACGACTTTTTCTGTTTGCTCACTCATCATGTCCCGGATTGTAGCTAATTCTCCCCCATCCATGCCAATCCTCCCCATTTTTGACACGATTTTTATCCAAATCCCCACACTCACCCCTCCGTCTTTTCCGCAATTAAACCACTCCCATTTCCCCGACACTGCCCTTCTGCACCTCGCTTCCCCCAACCACACCCCGCACAATAGTCACCCTACACCTAAAACAATGTTCATCCC
>JAKSBO010000755.1 GCA_022361095.1 Desulfobacterales bacterium
GGCCGTTATAAGAAAGTCTGTGTAAGTTACTCAAATCTTTAAAACTTTGTTGTGGGCTGTGTCTGGCAGCTGATATGTCAGGTCAGCCCATGGCTGTTATATGGAGAAAAAACATGCCCGACGACTGTCTTTTCTGTAAAATTGCAAACCATGAACTTCCCAGTGATATGCTGTATGAAGACAGCGACTATGTGGTGTTCAGGGATATCCACCCCAAAGCTCCTGTCCACCTGCTGATCGTACCCAAAATCCATATCCGCAGCGTCAACGACATTGAACCGGGGCAAACCGAGCTTGTGGGGGGACTTTTCACCCTGGCCGCAAAGATGGCCCTGAAAGAGGGGGTTAATAAATCCGGATATAAGCTGCTTTTTAATGTGGAAAAAGGCGGGGGCCAGGAGATCTTCCACCTGCACCTTCATTTGTTTGGCGGTTGGGAAAAATAAAATAATTTCTGATCAGACAGATCAAAACTCAAGGCATCCATGTAACGATGCCTTCATCCGGGTTTTGTTCTCTCCATTGCCAAAATGAATCGATATCCTGAATGCCGTGTTCGATTACGGCTTTATAAATTTGGATGCCCATTACTTTTTTTTCAACGGGAAGACTGTTTTTAATCCGGAGAATATTCGCCTTAGTCTCCGGCGTTAAAACCGCAGAGATACGTTCAGCAACCTTTTCAAAATGTCCGGCATAGACAGATTCTTTTAAGATATGGATCATATCAATTTGCCAGGAATTGCCATCTTTGTCCTCGTAAAACGCATGCCACTCAATACATTGATCTTCGGCATCTAGTAAATTAGTGTAACTTATTGTTTTAATACCTTTGTTCTCGGCAAGCCTGGCCATAGCTGAAAAGCTGTCCAAAAGTTTGAATGGTGCCGTATAAATATGAAAATCAATATCCCGGTTATTTATCAGCAGGCCCATTTTTAGAGACCCGACTAAGTTAATCGTTGCACCTACCGAAGACCATATTCCCATGATGTTGGTGTCCTTAATAACCTTCCAGGCATCTTGCTGCATTGATTCTGCAATTTCAGTAATCTTTGTCACGGTATTCCCCATATATTTATTTTGTCTCAGACTTTGTGTTACCGTCATCCCTCAAATCTTCAATATCCTTGTTCAGGGAATTTATATCTTGGGGACTGGGATCATACAAGTACAATTAGGTTATAAATTTCTATGCAATGATGAGGTCATGTTGATTTCATCTTGACATCACCCCTGGCCGCTGCTAATTTTGTGTTATTTTTTAATGCGTTAAAGGCTGACCGAAAAATGAGAAAGATCAAAACAGACAATTTCTTTTTCTATTTTAATACTGGACGCCTCTATTATTTTAGGGGCGTTCATCCGGTTTAGCTTTATGTAAATTCTGCATATACAGGCCCCGGGTGGACAAAAAGAACACCCGGGGCCTTTTGTTTTAAGGCCCAAAGCCCCGGGGAAATCTTTTCCGGGGCTTCTATTTTTTCAAACATCAGGGCCCCGAAACAGTCCTTGGGAAAAGGAGAATTTCAGCGGATGAAACTGATACTTGAACCGGCCATAACAGACGCCCAGCAGTCAGCCATTAGGGCATCCCTGACCACGGACGGATGTACCATAAGCCGGATTACGGATGCAGGCAGACAGGTCATCGGTATCACAGCGGCACAGATAATGCGAAATGCCGAAGATTATGCGGCACTAGATGGTGTGGAAACGGCCGTGCCTATTGCCACGGCGCACAAACTTGTCAGCCGGGAGTTTAAAACACAAGACACCCTGGTCAAGGCCGGGGAGGTAACTGTCGGCGGAGGCCGCATCGCCGTCATTGCAGGCCCCTGCGCTGTTGAAAGTTTGAATCAGGCCATGGCCATTGCAAAAGAAGTAAAAAAATACGGGGCCGTCCTGTTCCGGGCCGGGGCGTATGACCCCGGGTCATCCCCCTATGCTTTCCAGGGGCTTGAAGAAGAGGGCTTAAAAATCCTGGCCCGGGTCCGGGAAGCGA
>JAKSBO010000060.1 GCA_022361095.1 Desulfobacterales bacterium
GGGCACGGGCATACATGGAAGACCGCTCATTTGAAAACGCATTTATACAGTCCTGGGAGTTCTACAAAGAGATGGATACGCCGGCTGCCATACTCGAATTTTCCAAGGCTGTATAATTATGGCCCATATCAAATCAGGGCTGAAAACCGCCGCATTGATGCTCAAAGGCCGGATGCCCGGACAGCTTGTGATCCAGATCACGGACCAATGCAACGCCACCTGCCCCCAGTGCGGCATGCGCAAAACCAATAAATTTGAAAGAACCCGGCTCTCCAATGATCAACTCAAAGAGATCATTGATGCGGCCGGGGAAAAAAACTTCCAGGCCATCTCTTTTACCGGCGGGGAGCCCATGCTGCTGCGCAAGGATCTGCCCGGACTCATCCGGCATGCAGGAACAGCAGGGATTCCCTATATTCGAACCGGCACCAACGGATTCTTTTTTGCCGATCATGACACACCCGGCTTCCAAGACAAGGTAAAGGCCATTGCCGATGAACTTGCAGACACCCCGCTGCGCAACTTCTGGATCAGCCTGGACTCCTCGGTTGCGCACATCCATGAACAAATGCGCGGATTTGAGGGCGTTGTCCGGGGTATGGAAAAAGCATTACCCATTTTTCATGATGCGGGTATTTTCCCGTCCGTAAATCTGGGTTTGAACCGCAATGTGTCCCAAATCACCCAGGTTCCGGGATCGCCGGCTGCCAGAGATCTTTCAAACCCGGAGGCCTCCCCCTTCTACCAGGCCTTTGCCCAGGGGTTTGCCGACTTCTACCGCAAGGTGATCAACATGGGGTTCACCATTGCCAATGCCTGTTACCCCATGAGCATGGAAGACAGTACAGAAAAAGAAGACCTGGATGCGGTCTATGCCGCAGCCTCTGCAGACCGGGTGGTTTGCTTTACAGGTATTGAAAAAGCGCTTCTGTTCAAGGCCCTTTCAGACACCATCCCCAAATTCAGGTCACGGATCAGAATTTTTTCACCCTTGTCCGGCCTGCACACCCTTTATAATGTCTATTCAGGAAAAAATGCAGATCCCCCCTACGGCTGCCGGGGCGGCATTGATTTCTTTTACCTGAACGCCACCGACGGCAACACCTACCCCTGCGGATACCGGGGCGCTGACAATTTAGGCCCGTTTCCGGACTTAAACGTCAATGCCATTGGTCCTAAGGGATATTGCCTGGCATGCGACTGGGAATGTTTCAGGGACCCTACCGAACTTGGCGGCCCGGTCATGGAAGCCTGTGCCGCACCGTGGCGCCTGGCGGCCAGGCTGGCCAAGGACCCAGGTTACGGTGCCTGCTGGCTCAAGGATCTTCAATATTATAAAGCCTGCGATTTTTTTGATGGCAGACGGCCACCCCGGGAAACAGCCTTGGCCAGATTTTAAGGCCCATGGTCAGAATTAAATCCGGCCTATGGCCTAAACCTTATGTATTTGATTCACCAAAAAGGCAGCCACCAAATAAAACAAGGCAAATCCGGCAAAGACAATCATGAAATTGTCATGGGTAAGAGTTAAAACAACACCGGACATCCAGGGCCCTAAAAATCCGGCCATAAATCCGTAGGCCGTAAATACAAGGCCGAATACCCGCCCAAAATTTTCAAGGCCGAAACACTCCGAGACCAATGGTGCGGACACGGTAAATAATACCCCGAATGCGAGCCCCACAATGCTTGCCAGCAAACTTAACACATACAGATTCCGGAAAAAGGGCATGAGCAGATAGGCCAGAGCCGCCATAAGAAACACCCGGATTAAAATTTTGTGCTTGGATATGCGGTCCGCAAGTATGCCGAATACAATCCGGCCAAGGCCGTTCAACATGCTGAATCCCGTCAGAATCATCACATACCGGGTCACGTCATATCCTAAAGACTGGCCCAGGGATGCACACAGCATAACCATGGAAACCCCTGCGGCCCCGGCCAGTGCCCATATCCACCAAAGTGCCCAGAAGGATTTCAGCGCCAGGATCCGGCCAACACCAAGCGCCGTTCCAGACCCCTTTACGGATTTAATAGAAAATGCGGAGCCCCGCATGAAAAAGGCGCATACAATACCGGTACACACGGCAAGGGCCATGGAGATAACACATGTTGCCCTGTATCCCCGGTTAACCAGCAAAAAAGAGAATACCGGCGACATGACCGCAGCAGCTCCGCCAAAGACCAGGTTGTTAACACCTGCGGCCAGGCCTTTTTGTTCCAAAAATAGTTTTTGGGAAACAGTCAGGCAGGGAAGGTAAACAAAGGCACTGAAAAACCCTTCCCAAAACGCCCAGGCAAAGAGATGATACAGCACCGAGGCCCACCCAACGGCACCGGCGCCAAAGCCGCAGGCGACAGTGCCCATAAAGATAAGCCGGCGGGGCGTAACCTTTTCCTGGAGTTTACCGGACAGGTACATGGCACACCCCGTACCCGTCAGTACAAAAAACATGAGTTGCCCGATGCGGGCCTTTTCCACCCCCGGCAATTGCTGCCACTGAACCGCCATGACCCC
>JAKSBO010000417.1 GCA_022361095.1 Desulfobacterales bacterium
AAATAGATTCACAGCCTCCGGGGTGGAGGGCATGTTGGCCCCTTCGGATATTAAAAAGACCCCGTTTTCAATCAGATTCTCCGCATCTTTGCCGTTGATTTCGTTCTGGGTGGCGGAGGGGAATGCGCAGTCTGCCTCAATGGTCCACAAGGGATTGTAATCCAGGCCGGCATCTGTTTCGGTGAATACGGCTTCCGGATATTTTTCCGCGTACTCCTTGATCCGGCCCCGCCTGATCTCTTTCAACTCGATGACCCAGGCCAGTTTCTCCCGGTCAATGCCGGTTTCGTCGTAAATGAACCCGGAGGAGTCAGACAGGGTGACGACTTTGCCTCCCATATCCAAAATTTTTTCCACGGTGTACTGGGCCACGTTGCCGGAACCGGAAACCAGGCAGGTTTTGTCTTCCATGCTGCCATTACGGGTGGACAGCATTTCAGCGGCGAAATAGACACTGCCGTAACCTGTGGCTTCCGGGCGAATGAGGCTGCCGCCCCAGTCCAGGCCCTTGCCCGTAAGCACCGAGGCAAATTCATTGGTCAGCCGTTTGTACTGTCCGAAAAGATAACCGATCTCCCTGCCGCCCACACCGATATCCCCGGCAGGTACGTCTGTGTTGGGGCCGATGTGGCGGTAAAGTTCGGACATAAAAGACTGGCAGAAGCGCATGAATTCATTGTCGGATTTCCCTTTGGGGTCAAAATCTGACCCGCCCTTGCCGCCGCCCATGGGCAGGGTGGTCAGGGCATTTTTAAACACCTGCTCAAATGCCAGGAATTTGAGTATGGACAAATTCACCGACGGGTGAAACCGCAACCCGCCTTTATAGGGACCAATGGCCGAATTCATTTCGATGCGGTACCCCCGGTTAACCTGTACGTTTCCGGCATCGTCCATCCAGGGCACCCGGAACATGACAACCCGCTCAGGCTCGGCCAGGCGCTCCAGGATTTTGGCTTTCCGGTATTCGATGTTGCGGTCCAGCACCGGCTGTACTGTTTCAATCACCTCCTGCACGGCCTGGTGAAATTCTTTCTGATCAGGGTCTTTAGCTATGATTTTGTTCAATTCTTCTGACATGGTTTACCTTTCTTCTGGGATATAAATATTATAAATGGAGTTAGTCAGCTCCAATGATCAGGCGGCATCCATAAACATATCTGATGCCGGGGAACTCATTTATTCTGTATGTGATTATCTGGATTTCTAGGCGTTCATGATGACACTGCGGGCGTGTTTTCCATCGACTTTAATCAGCAAAGGGCGTTTCAGGCGCAGGTGGCGGATGAAACCCTCGTCCCGCACCATATGGCAACCGGTCAGGTTTTCCAGGTCGATACGGTCGCAAGCCTCGGAATTCACGGTGATATAGGGAACACCCCGGGCGGAGATGGTGTTGAAAAAATGGGAGCCCCCGGAGGCATCGGCATGAATGGTGCCGTCCCGGATTTCAACGATGGCACCGGCACCGGAGATCTGCTGCCACGCCACAGGGATGCCCAGCCAGGGATCCGAAGATCCCCATCGGCCCGGGCCGGCCAACAAAAACCGGCGGTTGGTTTTAGCCAGTTCCGCATTGATGCGGCTGATCTGCTGTGCCATCTCTTGGGTTTTCCCCCCCTCAAAAGCCTCGGGGTTGACATAGACAATGTCCCTGATGGTGTCCAGGGTACAATTTCCCAGGGCCGAGGTGGAAACACAGACGGCTTCGTCAAGATCTTCTTTGGTGATCAGGCTGCTGTCCCGCGGACTGGACATGGGCCGGGCCTGGAGCAGGGAAATTTTCCAGGGCCGGCCTGATTTTTCAGGCAGATCAGCGGCAAACTCCAGCTCTATGGGACCGCCGGCATCATCCGCCAAAGCCGCCATGAGATCCCTTACCAGGGCGGTAAGGGGCGGGGCCCCGTATTTTAGAACCTGGGCAAAAGTGATAATTTTGGGGCCCTTGCAGTACCAGGTATCCCTGATCCGGTCTTCGCCGGGCATATAGGTGGCGGCCAATGCCTTGACCGGCGACTCATTTAAGGCCTGGGACAGATCCCGGCGCTCCAGGTTGGAACAAATGCCGAAACACAGGGTTTCCAGATAGTCTCTCATTCGAAGGGCATAAAAACTGTTTTGTGTGTTTTCCAGAAAATCCCGGGGACCGGAAAATTGGGGCGTGGCCTGGGGATGTTTGGGGAAGACCCTGAAACTTTTCTCCCCCTGGGCCAGGGTATGGCCTAAACCCAATGCCAGGTTCAGAACCCCCTCATCGACCCTGGCATTGGCCCCAGGGTAAAAATTCAGGGAATGGGCAGTACCTGATATGGCAGGATAAAAAAAATCGTTGTGCCGGCTGCCGGTCACTTCCTGGATCAGAACGGCCATGCTGTCCTTAAAAGGAAGTGGCGTTGTACTGCGCACAAAGGCCCGGGCATTTTTATAGTATGCAGAGGCATAAACCAGCTTAACTGCGGTGGCCAGATGAGACAACCGGAGGTCAGGGTCGGCATGATTATTGGGAATCATGTAGGTTTTGTACAATCCGGCACAGGGATGGGTTGCGGCATCTTCCAAAAGACTGGACGAACGTATGGATAGCGGCACAAAGGTTTCGGCCAGATAGGTTTTCAAAACATTAAGGATCTGCCGGGGCAAAGGGGCATCAATGAATGCCTGGACCAATTCCATCAGGGGACGGCCGGTAAATCTATCCA
>JAKSBO010000292.1 GCA_022361095.1 Desulfobacterales bacterium
AAAAAATGTCTCCTGTGTTTGAATCGCAAGCCAGCCGGGTTACCTTCGATATTCCCATAGATGATAAGGTTTATGCCGTGACCCTGTCCGCTTTGACCGGACGGTTTAGAAGTAAAGGGTTTATTCTGTGCCTTCGGGAACGGGCAGTTTGACGGTAAAGGTGCTCCCTTTGTTTTTTTTGCTCTTAACGGTAATGGTACCGCCATGCTGCTGAATGATGTTGTATGCGATATTCATACCTAAGCCCGTCCCTTTGCCCACCTCCTTTGTGGTAAAAAAAGGATCAAAAATTTTAGATATATTTTCCGGGTCTATGCCGCAGCCGGTATCTGAAATCGCAAGAAATACATGATCGCCTTTCTGCCATGTCATGATTCTGATTTCCCCCTTTTCTTTAATGGCCTGGGCTGCGTTTACCAGTATGTTTAAAAAAACCTGGTTAAGCTGCTGGGGGATGCCGTTGATCAGGGGCAGCGCACCTAACTCTTTATGCACGGTTGTTTTATATTTCAGCTCATTGGCCGCCACATTTAGCGTGGTTTCAATACCGGCATTGATATCAACCGGTTCAACGTCTTTTTGACCGGGGTGGGCAAAGTCCTTTAAATCTATAACGATTTTCTTGATCCGGTCCAGTCCGTCAATGCAGTCTTTTATGAGTTCATCCATATCTTCCTGAAGAAAATCAAGATCAATGTCCCGGGCATATTTATGGACTTTTTGGGCCATTTCAGCCAGGTCTTGGGGCAGCGTGGTTTCAGTCAATCCTTTGATCAGGGTCAGATCAAGTTCAATGTAGTTTCGAATATCGTACAGATATTCTTCCAGGGAGTTCAGATTACTGGTGACATACCCCACCGGATTATTAATTTCGTGGGCGATGCCGGCTGCCAACTGTCCGATGGAGGCCAGTTTATCGGTCTGGGTTAACTGAATTAAAAGGTCTGACTTTTCCTGCTCCATCTCTTTTCTCCGGGTAATGTCCAGAAGCGAGGTGATAAAATAAGATCCCCGGGTGCTGTTTGTCTGGCGCACAGAGGACATGGAGCACCAGATAGTGCTGCCGTCTGATTTCTTAAACTGCATTTCCAGATCCCTGACCCTGCCTGTTTCCATTTCCTTTAAAAAAATTTCCCGGTCTTTTTCATCATGATAGAACGATTGAATGGGGACATCAAAAAGCGCTTTAGCTGAACTGTAACCCAGCATATGCAGACCTTCCGGGTTCACATTTATTATCTCTCCTTCCACTGACGTCAAAAGGATACCGATGGGCAGCGTATCCGTTAACGTTTTGAAATTTTTTCCCAAGCAGACGTGCTCCTTGTTGTGCGTGTCCGGATTATTCTCCTGGATAACGTTTAGAAACCGGTCTGAAGTTTTTTTCTCCATCGTTTCTCCAATGCCGTAATTTTTTTGAAGGAAAGGCAACTGCATGAATTTATTTCAGTTTAAAAAAAAAAACGTTTGGATTCAATTTATTTTTTTATATGAGTTACACCCAGACTTTGTTTTCATCGATGCGCAATTGACAACAAAAATAGAAGCCTTTGATGGGTTTTTCTAACTTTCTTATATGCGGCCGGTTTTGCCATGAGTAAATCAAAAAAATTTTTCTTGACTCTATTTAGTGCCGCATTATATATACTTCTCCAACGTATTACTTTATTGAAACCCTGTTTCGGTACGGCCTTTAACTGACGCGGTTCCCCTGTATTTAAGTGGTTGATGTGTGAATACTGCTTCAGTGGGGAATCTCTTCGATACCCGTAAAAAAATTTAAGGAGAGAGCGTATGTCCACATTAGAAGAACGCGTACGTTGTAAAGAGTTGCTCAGCAAAGTAAAAACCCCTGAAGAGTGTATTGAATTTTTTAAAGACGACATGGATGTCGGCATGTCCGGGTTTACGCCGGTCGGGTATCCGAAAGTTGTACCCATCGCACTGTGTGATCACGTTGAGAAAAACAACCTGCAAGGTAAATTAAGACTCAACCTGTTCATTGGTGCTTCTGTGGGTGCCGAAGTTGAAGACCGCATGGCCACACTGGACATGATTGATCGCCGCTGGCCCTACCAGACAGGTAAAAATCTGGGCAAAGCCATTAACAAAGGCCAGATCCGTATGGGTGACAAACATCTTTCCATGTTTCCCCAGGATTTGAAGTACGGTTTTTACACCAAGGAAAAGGGTGGCGGACTTGATATGGCAGTTATCGAAGCATCTGCCATTACCGAGGAAGGCAACATAATTCTGTCCGGTGCCGTTGGCGCTGCTCCCGAAATTATTGACGTTGCTGACAAAATCATTGTTGAAATCAATACCGGGCTGCCTTCTTTCGAAGGCATGCACGATATCCTTTTGACTGACCTGCCTCCATACCGAAAAGTTTACCCGGTTACTGATGTTCGCCAACGTATCGGTACTCCCTGGGTTCACACCGACAAAAACAAGATCGTTGCCATCGTTGAATCCAAGCTGCCTGACAATGGCCGTGCCCTGCGCGGTACCGACGATGTTGCCCAGGCCATTGCCGACAATATCGTTGATTTCTTCCAGACTGAAGTGAAAGCCGGCCGTCTGCCCAAGAATCTGCTTCCCCTGCAATCCGGCGTGGGCTCCATTGCCAATGCCGTTGTGGGCGGGCTGACAGCAAGTCCTTTTGAAGATTTGACCGTTTTCACCGAAGTGCTCCAGGACACCTTCCTGCCCTTCCTTGATTCGGGTAAATGCAAGTACATCAATTGTACGTCACTGTCCTTGTCCAACGATGCATTTGTTGACTGGTGGAAAAACTTCGACACCTATAAAAACATGGTTATGA
>JAKSBO010000357.1 GCA_022361095.1 Desulfobacterales bacterium
AAATATTCACCACCAGATACTATGTCTGAGATTAATATTTTGCTGGAAGTTACTTCAGAAGGATTTATATTAATTGTCCTCCAATTGCTATTTATATTAGTTTTATATCCCAAACTGTAACTTTCTTCTCCATTTGGAGATGGTAAGTAAGACAGCAAAGGAAAAACCAAAAATGAAAGGCTTTAAATTTGCCGGAGTTTGTGCCGGAATTAAAAAAAACAGATCCTTGGATCTTGGTCTGATTTATTCGGAAAAACCTGCACGTGCCGCAGCGTTGTTCACCCGGAACCAGGTGGTTGCAGCCCCTGTTGTTCTCGGCCGGAAAACCATGGAAAAGGGTATGCTCCAGGCAATACTGGTTAATTCAGGCAATGCCAACTGTTTCACCGGTGAACAGGGCATCGCCCATGCAGAGCAATGCGTTGAATTTGTGGCCAAAGCCCTTAGGATTGACCCCGGACATGTATTGGTCTCTTCCACCGGGGTGATCGGTGCGCCTTTGCCTGTGGATAAAATTGAAGCAAAAATTCCGGAAATTTTGAAAAGTCTTGACAATTGTACCATCGTAGATTTTGCTAGTGCGATCCTCACCACAGATACCTGCACCAAAATGGTGTCCCGTACTGGAAAAATTAATACACCCGATGGTGAAAAAAACTTTACCATTATGGGGGTTGCCAAAGGGTCCGGTATGATTCGGCCGGATATGGCTACCATGCTTTCCTATATACTGACCGATGCTGATATTTCAAGCAGCCTGCTCAAACAGGCACTGACCCATGCCGCGTCCCGTTCCTTTAACCGGATTACGGTGGACGGGGATACCAGCACCAACGACACCCTTGTATGCATGGCCAACGGGGAAGGCGAGGCAGTGATTGACAGTGATGACGCCTGTGCGTCATTCCAGGCGCTTTTAGATGAGGTTTGCTATGAACTTGCTAAAAAGATTGTCAAAGACGGGGAAGGTGCCACAAAAGTTGCCTTTATCACGGTTAAAGGTGCATTAACTCAACAGGACGCATTTGCAGCGGCAGAAGCCATTGCCCATTCTCCCCTGACCAAAACCGCTATTTACGGACAAGATCCCAACTGGGGCCGGATCACTGCAGCGGCCGGAAGATCCGGGGCCACGGTGGACCAAGATAAAATGGATTTGTATTTTGGTGATATCCTGCTGGTCAGAAACGGACAGTGGCAGGGAACGGCTGCGGAAAAAGAAGCGGCCCAAATTATGAAACAAGATGAGATCAGCATTGTCCTGGACCTTAATCTTGGAGAGGGTCGGGATCGGTTCCTGTTTTGTGATTTCAGTGAAAACTATGTGAAAATCAATGCCGACTACAGATCCTGAAACTGCATTAGGTATCCGTCTCCAGAAGATTTTGGCCCACAGCGGGCTTTGTTCGCGCCGAAAAGCGGAGACCCTTATCCTTGATGGCAGGGTGTCGGTGAATGGAACGGTGGTAAAAGCGCTTGGCACCAAGGCAGATCCGGAAAAAGATAAAATCTGTCTGGACGGAAAACCGGTTCGCTATACACCGGACAACAAACGCAAATACACCTATCTTGCCGTAAACAAACCCAAAGGGGTAGTGACAACCTGCAACCAGAAAAATGCAAAAATTATCCTGAACCTTGTGCCGTTAAAGCAAAGGGTCTACCCTGTCGGGCGGCTGGATAAGGATTCCGTGGGGCTTGTTTTGCTCACCGATGACGGGGAACTGCATAACCGTTTATCCCACCCCTCCCATAACCATGAAAAAGAGTATCTGGTTTTTGCCGCCGGGCCTGTGAGCGACCATGATCTGGCCGCCATGGCCCAGGGCATGGTGATCGACGGAAAAAAAACCCGGCGGGCCAGGGTTCGCCGGGTTTCTGAAAACGGATTTAAGATTGTGTTAAAGCAGGGATTGAACCGCCAGATCCGGAAAATGGTGGGTAAAACCGGCAATCAGGTGGCCATGCTAAAACGGATCCGCATGGCCAATATCCGCCTTGGCAACCTGCTCCCCGGCCAATGGCGGCATCTCACCGAACAAGAGGTGAAAAAGCTAAGACAATGATTGAATCCCCACACTCTTTCTAACCTTGTCCAGGAGGGGTGCGGCGTATTCCCTGGCCCGTATCGCCCCTTTTCTCAAAATATCTTCGATCTCCGTGGGGTTGGCCATCAGCTCTTCGTAGCGCTGTCTGGGGCCTTTCAAAATGTCGTTAATGTATTCAAACAACTCCTGTTTCATGGCCCCCCAGGCAATGCCTTCCCGGTACCGCCGGGCCAGGTCGCGGGTCTCTTCCTCGGTGGCAAAGGCCCGGTAGATTGAAAACAAGGTGCAGGTATCCGGGTCTTTGGGTTCATCCGGACCCAAAGCATTGGTCTGGATTTTCATGATCATTTTGCGCAGCCTTTTTTCGGTATCAAACAGCGGAATAAAGTTGTTGTAGCTTTTACTCATTTTGCGCCCGTCAAGGCCGGAAAGCACGGCTGCCGTTTCATCCACAACCACCTCGGGAAGTACAAACAACTCCTTGTAGGTGTGATTAAACCTTGCCGCAATATCCCTGGTCATCTCAAGATGCTGAATTTGATCCTTGCCCACGGGCACCTTGGCGGCATTGAACATGAGAATGTCGGCAGCCATGAGGATGGGATAGGAAAAAAGGCCCATTGTGACGCCTTGGTCCGGATCTTTTCTTTCCTGCACCTCATTTTCCTGGACCGCTGCCTTGTAAGCGTGGGCCCGGTTCATCAATCCCTTGGCTGTCAGGCTGGTTAAAATCCAGGTCAGTTCCGGGATTTCAGGAATGTCAGACTGCCGGTAGAATACACAATTGTCGTAATCCAGCCCCAGAGCAATCCAGGCTGCCGCAATTTCCAGGGTGGATGTTGTCCGCTTTTTGGGGTCATGATTTTTGATCAGGGAGTGGTAATCTGCCAGAAAATAATAGGAGGTCAGGTCCGGGTTTTTGCTGGTTTCCACAGCCGGACGGATGGCCCCGACGTAATTGCCCAGGTGGGGAGTACCGCTGGTGGTGATTCCTGTTAAAAAATCAGCATTTTTCATTTTTTGGTTTTCCTAAACTTAGATTGAAAATGAGGGGCAGGGGGTGACCCGCTGCGCATTGTGGGAGTATCAAAATGTCGGTGTTTTATCAATGAATTTATGGGAATCTTCGCTTAAATAAAGATCCCTCTCCACCTTTGGCAAGGGAGAGGGATCTTAAACGTGGAGCGGTATTTTAGACATGGCCCCCCAGGAAGCCGGGCTGTTCGGAACGCGAATTGGCCCAGGGTAGGCTGGGACCTTCTGATCCGCTGTAGGGATGGGATTCGATATCTTTTTGACGGCTATGATCTGCTTCCTGAACCAGATCCCGACACTCGCCTTCACACTGACCGGTTATGTCTCTCATAGGTATTTTATCCATGGAAAACCTCTTTAAAGGATTCAAGTTAATCGGTGGCACCTGCGGGTGCAGGCAAGCCATAACATATGAATCATATAAAGTTAGTCAAGCCTAAATATTTCAACACCTTAGATTAAGCCAAAAGGTCGTGGTCCTTTGCATATGCAAGGGCAAATGCCAACTCCGATTCCCTGTCGGGCAGGGCACCGTCCAGCTTCTGGTTCCGGATTTCATTGAGAAGCCGACTGAAAACTGGCCCGGGGGAGATTCCCATCTCTATGAGATCCCGGCCCTGGATCAGGGGGGCGACATGTCGATCAAGGGTATAAAACTGGGAAATGGCCTTTCTCACCTCTTCATTTTTGCAGATGGCCATCATGTAAAGGATGGATTCTGTATTGAAATTGATCAGCCCCCAATAGAGTTCCTGGCGGGAGATGGGAAAGGTGCTTTCAATGAGACGAAGGCGGTTCTCCGCTTTATACCGTTTTCCCAGCAGCAGCTCCCGTTCAGAGTCGGACATGCGCAGACGACTGCAGATTTTCCGGCTCACCTTGTGGGGATGCCTGGATAGAAGGGCCATAAAATAAACCGCCCACCTGGGATATTCATCCTCCACATAGAGCAGATCGTGCCATGCCAGTGCTTTGTTCACGGCTTCCAGAACCCCGTAGGTGGTCTGGTTGATGGAAAGCTCGGGATGGATGATCTTTTCGAGCCCGTAGTCCTGGAGGCTTTGGATGGCCGGGATGGGATTTTCCTCCTGGAGAATCTGTTTGAGCTCGGACAGGACCCTAAGGCCGCTGAGGTATTTGAAGCAATCAATCTTAACGGCATTGCGAATGAGGTTAGAGGTGACCTTGCCGATCTTGAAACCAAAGCGGTTGGAAAATTTAATGGCCCTGAAAACCCGGGTGGGGTCTTCCACAAAGCTCAGGTTGTGGAGGATGCGAATGGTTTTATCCTTAAGGTCCCGAACGGCACCGAAATGGTCCACCAGGGTTCCGAATTGGTTCTGGGAAAGGGCCAGTGCCAATGTATTGATGGTGAAATCCCTGCGGGCCAGGTCCATCTTGATGGAACTCTGCTCCACGATGGGCAGGGCAGCCGGGTTGGTGTAGTATTCCAGGCGGGCGGATGCCACATCCACTTTGAAATTATCCGGAAAAATGATGACTGCGGTACCGAATTTTTTATAGGTATTGATCCGGCACCCCATTTCCTTGGCAAAATACCTGGCAAAGGCAATGCCGTCTCCCTCCACTACGATATCGATGTCGTCAATGGGACGGCTCAGCAGCAGATCCCGGACAAATCCGCCCACCACATACACCGCCAACTCCATCTCATCACCGGTTTTTCCGATGTTTTTCAACAGAGACAGAATCTGGGGATCCAGGCGCTGGATAAGGATA
>JAKSBO010000039.1 GCA_022361095.1 Desulfobacterales bacterium
ATTGACGACATCGACATCTATGAAATCAATGAGGCCTTTGCCTCCCAGGCGTTGCATTGCATCCGGGAACTTGGCCTTGAAAAATACATGGATAAAATCAACATTCACGGCGGTGCCATCGCCCTTGGCCATCCTTTGGGATGCACCGGTGCCAAACTGACCGCCACATGTATTGCCAACCTCAAGGAAGTCGGCGGTAAATATGGTATTGTCTCCATGTGTATCGGCGGCGGCATGGGTGCTGCTGCCGTATTTGAAAAGCTCTGACCGCCGGTACAGCTTTAATTTTATAAGAAAGTCTGGGTAAGTTGCCCGGATCTTTCAAACTTTGTTGTGGGCTGTGCCTGGCAGCTGATATGTCAGGTCGGCCCATGGCCGTTCTTTGAATATTTAATTTTACCACGAAGGACACAACGTTCACGAAGATATTAGCAAATAATTCTTCGTGTTCTTCGCAAACTTCGTGGTTTTATTTTGATCATGAACCTGAACTCATCCACCGGCAACCAGCGGAAACAAACCGACCTGGTCATTTTCATTAAGTTCCTGATCAGGCATTACCCGTTTACCATTGATGAAAATCAGGCTGACGGCCCCATCAGGAATACCCAATTGACGGATCAGGGCGCCCGCAGTTGTGCCCTTTTCCACCTTAAGGGACCCCGAACCCTTTGGATAATATCGATAAAGCGTGGTGAACAGGTCTATATTAATTTCAATCATCAGATGCGCGCTCCTGATTCGCGTTTTGAGATGCCGGCGCTTCGGCTTTGCCAGGAAAAAACCGCTCGGCCCCTTCAATGGACCGGACATGAATATCCCGCTGGGGAAAGCTGATCTCTATGTTGTTTTCCCGAAAATGTTTATCGATCCTGAATCTGACATCCGTATCCACCTCCAGCATATGATCGATGTCGGTCCAAAGCCGCAGCATAAAAACCAATGCACTGTCGCCAAAATCCGTAAAAACCACGTCCGGTCTGGGGTAGCGAAGCACATTGGCCGTATCCCCGGCAATCTGAAGCAAAATCGTTCTCACCAGTTCTATGTCGGATCCATATGCCACACCCACGCTGATTTTACGGCGGATGCGTTTGTCCTTGAAACTCCAGTTGGTCACCTGATTGCTGATGAAATCGGCATTGGGAATAATCAGGGAGGCATTGTCATAGGTCTGCACCACTGTGGACCGGACATTTATTTTTCTTACCCTGGCCCAGATACCGTTGATCTCCACATCATCCCCCACCTGTATGGGGCGCTCAAACAGCAGGATAATGCCGGATATAAAATTATTGAAAATGTTCTGCAGGCCGAATCCGAGGCCAATGCCCAGGGCACCAAAGGCAACGGCCATGGATGCCGTGTTCAGTCCAAAGGCATGCAGGGCGATAAGAAGGCCTATGGACCAGATAACATAAGCAGAGATGGTCGTAATGGACTCCTGCAGGCCCTGGGCCATGCCTGACCGGCTTAAAAATTTTTTCTGGAACAGCCATTTCCATATCCGCACCAGGGCATAGGTGAAAATCAGTATAAGTCCGGCACACCCTGCACCCCAAAAGCTGAACTGCATGTTGCCGATGTTCAGCGGGTAGGACAGAAACCGGTACAGATGCCCCAGCACGGTCCGGGGATCACCCCAGATCAGCAGCAGAATAATTGAAAAGGTTACCATCCAGCAGAATTGGCCTGCCCGGATGATCAGCCACTGGACAGGATAATCGTCATAAATAAACACTTCGGTCCGGGTATGACTTTGCTCCCTGTAGTAGAGATCCCATTCCTGGAGCAGGTGAAAAAAAATCGCCCACCAGAATAAAATGACAAGACTCAGTATCCAGGAAAGTATCCAGTGGGAGGCAAGCAGTTCATAACCGGTCATGTCCAGCATCAGAGAAATACCGGGAATCAGAAGCATCATATACTTGATGGTCAACGTTCGAATCAGTCGGTTTTTATCCTGATGTTCCCCCCCGGCAGACCGGAAGGTATAAAAATTGACACCCCGCCAGGTTTTCAGGGTCCAGGCAACCATGATAAACGCGCCTGCCATGCGCACCAGGATCAGCACCCCCGAACGTTGTCCCAACATGCCGTGCAACGCCCCATAAGCAAGCGTAAAAACAGCAACGGCCCGGGTAAAACGGATCAGGTGCCGGGCATTGGATTCCCCGCCCACGGCATCAACAAAAACCGTTTTCAACGCCCGGCAGATCCACCGGCATGCCAGCAGAATCATGATCGCCAGGGCAGCCTCCCGAAAAAATCCGGACACCAGAACCATTCTATCCAGGCGGCTGTACAGAAAAATTGTCAACGCGGTCCCGGCGGATATAATGGACATGCTCAGCAGATCCGAGGCCATCTGGTGCCAGCCACCTAACTTTTCCACAACAGGCAGATTCTTTAAACCCAACACCCCTTTTCTAAGCCGCATTAAAATGACCAGCACAATGCCCGCGACAAAGAAAAATGACACCGCCAGAAGCTGTGCCTCCTGCCACAGTTTTTCAATTTTTGAAATCCAGAACCGGGGATCAGAAACCATAGAGAGAAGCGCTGTCAGTGCGTTGAATTCCTCCTGAAGAGAATGAAGGGCGCCTAACCGCGAAACCTTTTTTGTCCGCTCAAACAACCCCTTTGCATTTTTTTGCCCAATGATTTTTTCAAATTGTGCATCCAGGCCTGTATACGTTTTTTTTAATTCCGCCTGCTTGGCCAGACGGTCCTTGTATACCTGATCCAGACGGGATACCAACACCTCTTTCTCCTTGAGCACTTTTACCAGGCGGGTTGCCGTCTTTTCAATGGCCCGGTTTCTCTTCTTGTCTCCGCCCGCGGCGCTCTCTTTAACGCCGGCAAGTTCCGCCAGTTGTTTGTCAACAAGCAGCTTCTGGTTTTCCAGATGTTCAAGTTCCTTTTTCAGGTCTTCTTCTTCCGGAATCAGTCCCTGAAAAATCTTCTGGGCTTCAGCCATGGCGGCTTTCAGTTCAGCCCTGCTTTTCTGAAGCTGGACAATACCGGCGTCCTCGGACAGCAGCAAATTCCAAAAAGAAGACAACTGGATCCGGTACCCGTTATATGCTGCCGTCAGGTACAGTTGGTCTTTCTCTTCGCTTGCTATGCGGGCTTTATACGTTTCAAGGTCGCTGAGCTCCGTATTTAACGATTTCTCTAATATCGAGCCCAGCTCATTAATCAATTGGGATGTCGAATCCTGTTCGGGTTCGGCAAACGCACAAGGAAATCCACCGAAAATGGTCAATCCGGCCAACACGATCACAAAAAAGATTAAAATACCCGGGACGTTAAATTTCTTCATATGATCAGAATTGTTTTTTGCCATGATGTTTAAAACCACCCTTTCTTTTTAAAAAACAGAACCATTGCACCGCCGATTGCCGCCATGCCCCCCAGGAACGTGAAATATCCCCACTGCCACTCAAGTTCCGGCATGAATTTAAAGTTCATTCCGTAAATTCCGGCAAGAAAACTTAAAGGGATAAAAATGGTGGAGATAATGGTCAGGGTTGCCATGACCTCGTTCATGCGGTTGCCCTGGGCCGACATATAAAAATCAACCATACTGGATAAAAGCTCCTGAAGCGAAGTCACCGCATCCAGAATATGATTGACATGATCCAGAATATCCGCATAGAAACGAATGACGGCATCGGGAATAAACGGGGATTCGGATTTCATCAAACTCAGAATTGCACCGCGCACCGGCCTGAGCTGCTTATTAAAAAATATCACTTCTCGTTTCAGCCGGTGTATCTGCTCAAGGAGAACGGGATTTAGCTCTTCGAGCATGTCACGTTCGATAGATTCCACGGCTGAAGCAATCTGCCCGATCACATCAAGGGAATGATCCACCACGGCGTCAATCAGGGCATATGCCAGATAGCCGGAACCACCCCTGCGAATTTTTCCTCTTCCGGCCTGAAGTCTTTTCTCTACAGCTTTCAGGCAGGGAGAGGGTTTGTCCTGTATAGAAATAACCAGGTTCTCCATGACGGCCATACTGACCTGGGTCTCCGATATCTCATAACGCTTGGGATCAAAGGCCAGTTGTTTGAGTGTGACATAATAATAAGCGTCAAAATCTTCAAATTTGGGCGGGTGTGCCGGATTAACCATATCCTCTAAGGTCAGGGTATGGATATTAAATAACTCTCCTATCCGTGAAAAGGCAACATGATCATTTGTGCCGGTGACTTGAATCCATGCCGCCTTTTCTTTCTGTATTAACGGCAGCACTGCGTCAATATTCGGAAGATGATGTGTTTCAAGTGACTCTTTAGAATAGATTAAAACACAAATATCTGTCTGTGTGCCCAACGGAGCCTGGGCATCAATCTGCAGACCCGGCGGAGATCCGGCTTTTTTTGCTGATTTTTTAAAAAACCTGGGCATGGCAAACCTTTCATTACATTTAAGGATATTCGGGTTTCACGATCATGGGGTTACGGATATGTAAATATTTTAAGACAGGGAACCCGTTTTTTGTCAAGGCGTACAGGGTAGATCAACGCTAGGCCCACACCTCTCAAAACCGCCATTCAACCTGATTTTAAACCTGTTTGGCTTGCCTGTAAAATCTTGTGACTACTATATTTTTATACGCATTCCCATATTGTTTTTACCGCGTTGTTTTCTTTTTAAGATTCCAATAAACATATTTTATATGAAGCCCAATACAAAACATCGCATTTTTATCGTGGTTAAGGGTTTTAAACGAGCCGAAAGAACGGCCATGGGCCGGCCTGGCACAATCGTCTGCCAGGTTCAGCCTGCTGCAAACCATGAATGTAATTCAGTCGTTATTGCAAACTTTATATAACAGCCACGGGCTGGCCTGACATATCAACTGCCGGGCTTAGCCCACAACACGAGTTGAAAGATCTGGGTAGCTTACCCAGACTTTCTTACAAAAAATAAGACATGGATAGAGTTACCCAAAAAATAAAAGCCGGCCCTCAAATTTCCCGGGACTCGGATTTCCAGGTTTCGATGATTCTCTATGTTTGCGGCCCTTACAATTTGCCGGGACTAAAATCCGATATCTGCCCGTCCCCAAGGAAGATCACCTGGGCTGTTTCCATGGATGAGGCTGCCACACTGGTCCAAAAGGTCTCCTTTGACCTGGTTTTTATTGAAATCGGGGCCTTGGATGATGGGACCGGTACAACGGTACAGCAGCTTAAATCCCTTTGTCCCGGTTTGCAGGTAATCTTCCTGGTGCCGCCGTGCCACTGCAAATCCCGGTCTTTGGACCAGGATGCGGATCATATGTTTATCTGGTCCGGAACCCCTGAACTCTTCCATGCCATGGTCCGTTTTATTGAGGACCAAATTTGTAAGGATACAACCCGCCGGGCTGTTCTCCTGGTGGAAGACAGCCTTGAATATGCTTCGTTCTTCCTGCCTGAAGTCTACAAAGCAATAGATTCGGCTTTTCCGGGTATCAGGCGGCCCAGGCTTGTTCTGGCCGGGTCTTATGAGACTGCCATGCAGCGGTTCCGGGAATTGGGCAGCCGCCTTGACTGTGTCCTTTCCGATACCCGGCTTCCCAGAAATGGGGAAGAGTCTCCCTGGGCCGGCGTTGACATCCTGACTGCCGTTCACAGGGAAATGCCCTGCCTGCCCATTATGCTTATGAGTGCTGAAAGTGTAAACAAAATAAAGGCCCAGGCCATCCCGGCCCCCTTTCTGGATAAAAATGCAGACCAGCCGGCCCGGAACCTCCATGCATTTTTTCGCAAGCGGGTGCCGAACCGCCCGGCCCCGGAGAGAACCGCATATCCCAAAGACCGATACCCGGTTCGAACAGGCCCGGTGGGCTTTACCAGGATCGGCAAGGGTGCCGCCGGTGGCA
>JAKSBO010000023.1 GCA_022361095.1 Desulfobacterales bacterium
CATGAAAACCGGGCAGGTCATCCAGAGCCTGGGAAAGGGTTTGAACCCCGGATTGATCCATTTCATTCCGTGTCAATACATTCACAACAGCCGGTGCGCTCCATGCGGATTCTTCTTTTCTGGATGCAATACTGAGCACCTCTAAATCTTCACCCACAAACATGAGCATGGTATCAGATGCCTTTACCGGTGAGATAAAAGAGCTGACCGACCACACAAGCCACAACAAAAAAGCGATACGGTATCCTGTTTTTATTTTAAACCTTAAAAGCATCCTATTGATTACCATTCATATTTTTCAGCAATACCCTGAATTTTGATCGGCTCAACCCCAACAGTTTGGCGGCTGTGGTCTGATTGTTGCCGGCCACCTGCAGGGCCTGCTGAACCAGGCTGAACTGAACCTGATGGAGAGCCAATCCTCCCGGCGGCAGTTTAATCGCAATCTGCTGGTTCTGTGCAGGTGGGTTCGGCGTTAAAAATGAAAGCGTGTCCAATGTTATCTTTTTACTGTCCCGGGTAAGGATGAGGCACCGCTCAATGATATTTGTCAACTCCCGTACATTTCCGGGCCAGGGATACTCGTTGAGCCGGCGGCAGGCATCATCGCTTATGCTGTGGTCTCTTCCAAACTCGAACTTTTTCATCAGATGCATGGCAAGGGGAACCACATCCTCTTTTCGGTCACGCAATGCCGGAATCACAATGGGAAAGACATTGATCCGGTAAAACAGGTCCTGCCGGAACTTTTTCCGGTTGACCATGGCTTCCAGATTTCTATTGGTTGCACAGACAATTCTGACATCCACCGGGATCTCTTCATTTCCGCCCACCCGTTGAAACTTTCGTTCTTCTAGGGCGCGCAACAGCTTTCCCTGTGAATCCAACGGCATATCCCCGATTTCATCGAGAAAGAGGGTGCCGCCGTTGGCATACTCAAACTTGCCCCGTTTCCTGGATTCTGCGCCGGTAAATGCCCCCTTTTCATATCCGAACAACTCGGATTCAACCAGGTTGGACGAGATGGCCGCACAGTTTACCGGAACAAACCGCTTATCCCTGCGCCCGCTTTGGGAATGAATATGTCTTGCAATGATCTCCTTGCCGGTCCCGGACTCCCCTAAAATCAGGACGGCCGTATCCACGGTGGCCACATTTTTTACCAGCTTGACCACATCTCCCATACATTTTGATTCATAAATCAATTTCCGGGGGGCTTGATGCTGTTTCAGTTCATGCTTTAATTCCCTGTTTTCAACCAGCACCTTTGACAGATTCAGGGCCCGTTCCACTGTGAGATAAATTTTTGCTTCATCAAAGGGTTTGGTGACATAATCTGCAGCCCCTTGCTGCATCATTTCCACAGCAGAGTCGATGGTGGCAAAAGCAGTAATAAATACAACCGGCATGATCATGTTTTTCTGCCGCATCTTTTGAATCAGTTCTTTTCCGTCCATTTCAGGCATTTTAATATCGGAAATCACCAAGTCATAATCGGATTGTAAAAGTTTTTTCAATGCAGATTTACCATCTGCAGCCTGATCTGTTCGATATCCTTTTCTTTCCAGCATCATCGAAAGCAGGCTTCTCATCTTTCTTTCATCATCAACAACAAGTATATGTGGATTTTTAACCATTATCCTATTCATCCTCGGTTTGCTGTTTATCTGTCAAGTGAGCGAACATTGTCACACAGAATAATGCCCCGCCATCGGGCCTGTTCTCTGCCTTTATACTTCCGCCGTGGGCCTTTACCACCTGGTCGGTAAAAGCGAGCCCCAAGCCGGTTCCGGTTGATTTTGTGGTAAAAAAAGGTTCAAATATTTCATTCGGTTTTTCTGCCTGAATTCCCGCTCCCTGATCTGTTACAAGAAGCTGCCATTTATTCCCTTTTATTTCAATTAAAATTTCCACACGCCCTTTGTCCTGATTTGCCTCACAGGCATTTTTAACAATATTACTCACTCCCCTTGAAAACAGATCAAAATCGGCTTTGGCAAAAAAGGGGGTTTCCGGGATGGATGAAGATATGGACAGCGGGCTGGCATCGTATTGGATCTCAAAACCGATCACCACCTGATATGCCAGTTTATTTAAATCCACAACTTCAAAACTGGGCCGGGCCGGTTTGGCAAACATTAAAAAACTTTCTATCAAATCATTCAACCGGACAATTTCTTCTTCCGCATAGGTCAGGGCGATGTTGTCCCGGGGGATATCCAACTCTCTTTTCATCATTTCCAAAGAACTTTTGATAATTGCCAGCGGATTTTTCACCTCGTGGGCAATCATCATGGAAAATTTGCCCACCTCGGCAAGGGTCTCCTGCCTGGCTATCTTTTCATAGGCACGGACAATGGTACGGCGTCCCCGGGCAATGGAGTCCAGCATTTCATTAAAGGCCTCGGCCAGCTTTATCGTTTCCGGGGTGTTTCCCTGGGGTGCCCTTATACCATGATTCCCCATGGAAACTTTTCGGGCAACTTTTGAAAGCGACTTAACCGGACTGACAAGGGATCGGGAGATGAAATAAAAGATTAAACATGAGATCAGAACCAGGGTCAATGCAATTATAAAAAACCGCTGCTTCATTTTTTCAACCAGGTCTTTAATCCCCCTTGTGGAATATATAACATCCACCCTGCCGATCTTTTTTATCCCGGATGTCTCACCAATCGAATCCAGAAACATATTCTCCCCCTGTGCCTGGGACAGGTAGACGGATTTGCCGGTCCTTTGAAAGGGTCCCGGGATCTGCCGCTCCTCCCGGACCAATTCCCGGTCCTGGGAGTCGACAATGATGACACCGGCAATATCGTTTTCTTTGAGCATATTTTGGGCAAGCCCTTTCAAAAGGGTTCTTTCATCAATCAAAATCCCCAACTCGGAATTCAGCGCCAGGTATTGGGTCATAAAATTGATCCGCTCTGAAAACCGTGAAGTGACAAACTGGTTGATGATATTTACACCCAGATACCCCAGGGTCAGTGTGGAGGCACTGATCAGCATC
>JAKSBO010000067.1 GCA_022361095.1 Desulfobacterales bacterium
CGCCTGCTATCAATTCCAATAAGCGCACCAAGCACAATGATCGGAGATACAATTTCAGCTTCAGGTGGGATTCAGTTGGCAACTGCTTTGGGCGCACTCCAACATCATATACTTCCGCCCTCTGCCAATCAGGAGGAGAACCAGGACTGCCCAGTGGATTGCATTCCAAATATTGCCAGAAAAAAAGCCATCGATAATGCATTAGTGATCTCAACCGGTTTTGGCGGATATTCAGGCGCTTGTATTATTTCCAGCTATAGCAGATAAATCAATCCTCGTTAACCGTTGGCACGGGGACTATACATAAACTGAACCCGAATATTTTATGAAATTTAATACTAATTTGTATATATCCTTCCAAATATAATGGATAAATTTAATTTACTAATTTGGTAAAATTTATTGCACATTAAGGAATCGATACATGAATGATGAAGACAAGAAAACGATTATTATCACTGGCGGTACCAAAGGGATAGGCAAGGCCTGTTGCATGGCATTTGCGAAGCTCGGCTACAATATTGTCTTCACCTATATTACAGATGAAGAACAGGCTTTTCAATGTGCCGAAACTATCAAAGAATTGGGTGGATCCGGCGTTCCGGTAAGAGCCGACATCAAGGATATCAAGCATTGCAGAGAAGTGGTTAATACCGCAAAGTCCAAATTCGGCCATATAGATACTCTTGTTAATAATGCAGGTATCACCCAGGATGTCGTCTTGTTTATGATGAAAGAAACAGAGTGGGAAGATGTTATAAATACAAACCTTAATGGTACATTCAATATGTGTAAATCCGTGATCACCAGTTTCTTAAAGCAAAAATCCGGTTGCATCATTAACATGAGTTCCGTAGCAGGCCTATCCGGAGTTGCCGGACAAACTAACTACTGTACTTCAAAGGCCGGCATTATTGGCTTTACAAAATCATTAGCCAAAGAGTTGGGTGCCTATGAAATAAGAGTTAATGCCATTTGTCCCGGCTTTATTGAAACTGGCATGACCGAACAACTAAAAGAGAACATCAAGGAAGACGCATTAAAATCTATTCCGTTCAAACGGTTTGGCCGACCCGATGAGGTCGCATCACTTTGTGTTTTCCTTGCATCCGAACAAGCACAATACATAACTGGAGAAACAATCAAAATTGATGGAGGATTAATCTAATGAACTATGACAAAGTAATGGAAGTAATTAAAACAATCGTAATGGACGTTTGTGAACTTGAAGAAAAAAAATTGCAGAACCCGGAGGCAAGGTTTGCTGAAGATTTAGGCGTGGACAGCATGGCTGCTCTTGAGATAGTTTCCAAAATAGAAAAAACCTTAAGATTACCCATACCGGAAGAACGCATTCCAGATATGCGATCCTTAAAAGATGTTTGCGATTTAGTTCTCAAATTAGCAGAAGAAAAGGTTTAGCCCGGACATCCAAATTCTTTCGTGAAATATCCGGGTTAGTATGTCCCAATTATATAAAGAAGATGGAGATTCTTTATAAGATGGCTCAATACGGTATCAAAGAAATTGAAAATCGTTTGCCTCATCGTTACCCGTTTTTATTTGTTGATAGGGTGACTGATATAAATACTGACGATAAAACGATAAGATGTATTAAAAACACCACTTACAACGAGCATTTTTTTCAGGGCCATTTTCCTAGTGAACCCATTATGCCCGGCGTTTTGTTGGTGGAAGCCATGGCCCAAGCAGGCATATTGCTATATTCATTTATCCGGGATGGCAATCAAACAAAACAACTGCGGTATGTTCTTGGCAAGGTTGAGTCAAAATTTTTAAAGCCTTGTCATCCCGGAGACCAGATTGAATTATCAGCCAAACTCAATAAAGTTCTAGAATATTC
>JAKSBO010000822.1 GCA_022361095.1 Desulfobacterales bacterium
TTTTTATCTATCCTTAATTAAGATCATCCAAAGTCAAGACCGTAAGCTCTTCCACAACTCTCTTATAATACCGCCGTTCCGCCCTGGGCATGGGAATCAACCCTTTTGTTGTCAGATACCCCTCATCCCCCCACGTATTTTCATTTGTGAATTCAGCCAGGTACGCCCTCATACCGGGAATCTTGTCAACGTGTGCTTTTTTAATATAAAAATAGAGCGGCCGGGACAAGGGATAAAATCCATCGGCAATGGCCTCAAATGCAGGTTGCACACCGTCGATAAAAGCACCCTGGATCTTATCCGTATTCTGGTCCAGAAAAGAAAAGCCCAAAACGCCCAAGGCCTTAGGGGCTTTGATCAATTTTTCCACAATCAGGTTATCGTTTTCTCCCGCTTCAATATAAGCGCCGTCCTCTCGAATGGTATTACAAATGACTTTATATTTTTTTCTGTCGGTTTTTTTCAATTTTGCGATCCATGTAAATGCATTTGCACCACCTTCCATGGCAAGTTCCATAAAGGCATCGCGGGTGCCCGATGTTGGCGGCGGCCCAAGCACCTCAATTTTGGTATCAGGCAAATATGGATTTATCTGCCTCCAGGTTCTATAGGGGTTGGGTTGCAAAACACCTGTTTTACCGGGCACGGGCACCTGTTTTGCCAGGCCGAGAAACAGGTCTTTTCTGGTGAGCCTGAACACCCGGCTCAGCCTGGAATTTGCAACAACAATACCGTCATAACCGATTTTCACCTCAACAATCTCTTTAACACCGTTTTGAAAATTTTTTTTGAGCTGACTTTTTGTAATCCGGGATGAAGCATTTGTAATATCCGGGTGGTTAATGCCGATACCTGCGCCAAAAAGCTTATGGCCCCCGCCGGATCCGGTGGATTCAACTTTCGGGGTTTTAAAGCGGTTTTTTTTGCCAAAATTTTCAGCCACCACAGTGGCAAAAGGATAGACTGTTGAGGATCCGACAATGGTTATATAATCCCTTGCCGCACCGGAATAAACCTGGGCGATGCCGACGAACAGTACAAAAGCCAAGCCAATCAAAATGACAATTTGTTTTTTCATGGATATTCTCCTAAAACATGCGTTTTCAACAAAACAAGCAAGGTATGCAGCTTACAGAGTTTTAATAAATATTTTTTTTAGGATGACCGCCACAGCATTCATGATCAATAAAAAAAA
>JAKSBO010000002.1 GCA_022361095.1 Desulfobacterales bacterium
ATTGAGTCCATGCTGCCCATCGTATATGACTCCTTGGCCACTTTGTTCGATTTCCTGCCGGAAAACACGTTTTTCATATTGGACGAAGCCGATGTGCTGCCCCAAAAGGCGTCGGATTTCCATGAGGGGGTCAACCATCATTTTAAAACCCTGGCCGATGAAAAGAGATTAAGCCTGCCCCCGGAATTGGTCTGCCGGGACTGGCAGAGTACCGAAGATAAGATTTTTGAATTCAATGCCCTTTGTTTTAAAACGGTTATACTGGAAGAGGACAAAAAGAGAGCCAAAGTTCTGCCGTTGACGTGTTCTGACAACCGGGCCCTGTCAGAGTCCTTGCGAAACAGGACAAAAGACGAAACACCATTAACCCCCCTGGTGGAATGGATTGGGCAACAGCAGCAGGATGTTCAATATATCTTGTTTGTGCTCAGCCAGGATGCCCAGGCAAAAAGGTTGAATGCACTGCTTGCACCCTACGGCATCGAACCGCAATATTGCCGGGATTACAACGACCTTTCCGGCATGAAACCCGGATTGTATTTTACCGTGGGCGCTTTAAGCCGGGGCTTCATTCCTGCCTCTGAAAATTTCAGCATAGTGACCGAAGGGGAGATTTTCGGCAGAAAACGTATCCGTCGCAGGGTATCGGCAAAACGGGATTTAAAGGCCCAGTTCATTGCCCCAGAAGAGCTTAAAAACGGCGACTTTGTGGTGCATCTGGAACATGGGGTAGGGCGGTATGAGGGACTTTTCAGCCTTACCGTATCCGGCCTTTCCCAGGATTTTATTCTGGTGGTTTACCAGGATGACGACAAGCTTTATGTCCCTGTGGACCGAATGGAGGTCATCGGCAAGTATATCGGGGTGGACGGCTATACCCCGGTACTTGATAAAATCGGCTCCAAATCCTGGACAAATTCAAAGGCTAAGGCCAAGGCTGAAGTTGAAAAAATGGCAGCAAGCCTGCTTGACCTGTATGCCCGGCGCAAAGTGGCCAAAGGCTTTTCATTCACCCGTCCGGATAACTATTACAATGATTTTGAAGCAGGCTTCCCCTATGAAGAGACAAAGGATCAACTGCGTGCCATAGACGATGTTCATCTGGATATGGAAAAGGACACGCCCATGGACCGGCTGGTTTGCGGAGATGTGGGCTATGGCAAAACCGAAGTTGCCATCCGGGCCGCGTTCAAGGCGGTGAACGACGGCAAGCAGGTGGCCTTGGTCGTACCCACCACCATCCTGGCCGAGCAGCACCTCAACACATTCCGGGACCGTTTCAAAGATTATCCGGTTATGACCGAGTGTCTCTCCCGTTTCCGTACAAAAAAAGAGCAGACCGATATTTTAAAAAGAACCGCCGGCGGTGCGGTGGATATTGTCATTGGTACCCACAGGCTGTTGCAAAAAGATGTGGTGTTTAAATCCCTGGGGCTTTTAATCATTGATGAGGAACAGCGGTTCGGGGTCAAACACAAGGAAAAATTAAAAGAGAAACGGGCGTCTGTAGATGTCCTGGCGCTGTCTGCCACACCCATCCCAAGAACCCTGCACATGTCTTTGACCGGTATGAGGGATATTTCCGTCATTACCACCCCGCCCGCAGACCGGCAGCCTATAATTTCATACATCACCAAATACGAAGATACCGTGGTCCGTGACGCTGTTATTAAGGAACTGGATAGAAAGGGCCAGGTCTTTTTTGTCCACAACAATATAAAAACCATATTCAAAACAGCCGAAAACATACAAAAACTAGTACCCAATGCAAAGATCGGTGTGGCCCACGGCAGATTGTCCGAAACCGAACTTGAAAAGGTGATGGCGCAGTTTATTCAACGGCAGATCAATGTGCTGGTCTGCACCACCATCATTGAATCAGGGCTGGATATCCCCAGTGCCAACACCATGATCATAGACAAGGCCGAGCGTTTTGGTTTGTCCCAGATTTACCAGTTGCGCGGCCGCATCGGCCGGGGGGATGACCAGGCCTATGCATATCTGTTTATTTCAGATGAGTCCAGGCTTACCAAAGATGCCAGAAAGCGGCTGGCAGCCCTCATGGAACACCGGGATCTTGGATCCGGATTCCAGATTGCCATGAAAGATCTTCAGATCCGCGGGGCAGGGACTGCTTTAGGGGCTTCTCAGTCCGGCCATATTGCCGCTGTGGGCTATGATATGTTTCTCAAACTTCTGGACCATGCCGTTAAAGATATGAAGGGCGAGCATGTCACCGAACCCCTGGAACCCGAAATCAATGCATCCATGTCGTCCGGGTTTCCCGATGATTATATCGAGTCTGTGGAACAGCGTCTGACCATTTACCGGAGATTGTCACGGCTGACCCGGGTGTCGGACATCTCCGATATGAAAAAAGAGCTGGTGGACCGGTATGGCAAATTGCCTAAGCCTGCTGAAAACATGCTGCTGAAAATCATGCTCAGAATTTTTGCCATTAAAGCGGGGGTAAAACACCTGGATGTTACCCCGGACGTTCTGGTCCTGGAGTTCTCCCCGGACCATATGACCCGCAGCCTGACCGACATTGAAACCGTCCTGAAAAAAACAACGG
>JAKSBO010000550.1 GCA_022361095.1 Desulfobacterales bacterium
ACTATATCAAACCGGAAACGGGCCCGGGCCGGCTTCTCCCCGGTGCCCCGGCAGATATTCTCATTGTAAACCAGGACCATGCCTGGGCCCATATCACCCAGGCCTTTGTCAACGGCCGTCAGGTATTCAGCATTGAATCACCTCGCGTGTCCAAAGCCGTATAAGGAGATTTTATGAATTCCCAATCCGTGCTCACCGTTAACAACCTGACCAAAATCTTTAACCCGGATACCACGGCTGTGGATGATGTCTCTTTTTCCGTGAACCAGGGGGAACTTGTGGCCATCCTGGGGCCTTCCGGGGCGGGAAAATCCACTTTGCTGCGCTGTTTGAACCGCCTGATCCCCAGGACAACCGGAGAGATCCGCATCCACGGGGAGGAGATCACCCGGTGCCGGGGCAGAGATCTTCTCAAACTCAGGTCCGATGTGGGCATGGTCTTCCAGCAGTTCAACCTGGTGCCCAGGCTCACGGTGTTTGAAAATGTCCTGGCAGGGCGGTTGAGTCTATGTGCCAACCTTTTATGGTCAATGGCCTCGGTGTTTAAAATTTTCAAAGAGACAGAAAAGCAAAAAGCATTTGAAGCCCTTACCCAGGTGGGGATCTCCCATCTCTCCCCAAAGCGGGCGGACAGCCTCTCCGGCGGACAGCAGCAGCGGGTGGCCATTGCCAGGACCCTGGCCCAGGAGCCCCGGGTGGTCCTGGCGGACGAACCTGTGGCCAGTCTGGACCCGGCAAGTTCCCACCGGGTCATGGGTATTCTCAAAAAAATCTGTGAATCGAGACGCATCCCTGTCCTGATCAACCTTCACCAGGTGGATCTGGCGCAGCAGTACGCTGACCGGATCATCGGGATCCAGGACGGCCGCCTGGTCTTTGACGGCCCCGTGGACCAGTTCACCCCCGGGATTGCCAAAACCATTTACGGGGCGGAGTTTGAATCCGCTGTTTGTTCAGTAAACATCAATTCCGCCCCGGATGCGGCCAAAGAAAAAACCTTTGCCGCATAACCCCTGAAAAATAACGTTTGTTCCATCACCCCATTATTTTTTGCAAGGAGAAACCGATGAAAATTTTAAAAAAACTATTGATTACACTGTTCTGCCTCTCCGTGACGGCAGCCGCCAGTGTCCATGCCGCCCCGAACTGGCCGGACAAAATCAGGGTCGGCCTCATCCCCACCGAGGGCGGGGCAGACATTCAAGTGCGGTTTGCACCGCTTATGGCGCACCTGGAAAAACATCTGGGCATCAAGGTCGAAGCGTTTTCCGCCTCGGATTATGCCGGTATCATCACCGCCATGGCCCACAAACACATCGACTTTGCCTATTTCGGCCCCAAATCCTATGTGGAAGCCTCTGCCAGGGCAGGTGCCCAAGCCCTGGCCCTGGAGCTGGACAAGACCGGTGCCAAAGGCTACTACGGAATCATCATCACCAAAAAGGGCTCCGAGATCACCAGCTTGGACCAGGCCATTGACAAGACCCGCACCTTTTCCTTTACCGATCCCAACTCCACCTCAGGCTGTCTGGTACCCAGCGTACTTTTCTACCGTGACCTGAAAACCAATCCTGAAAAACTGTTTACCGAGGTCTCTTTTTCCGGGTCACACGGGGCCTCTATCTTGGCTGTGAAAAACGCTAAAATCGAAGTCGCCTCCACCAACAATATCGATCTGGACCGGATGATTGAAAAGGGCGCCGTTTCAAAAGACGATTTCAACATCATCTGGACGTCCGAGCTGATTCCCGGCGCCCCCATGGCCGGCAGAAAAGATCTGCCCGCCAGCCTCAAGGCCGCTTTTACAGGCGCCTTAATGTCCTTTAACTTTGATGAGGCCGGCATTGAAAAACTGCAGAACGGCGGTTATGCCCCGGTAAGCGATACCACCTATGACGTGGTCCGGTACATGAAGCGCCTCAAAGCCAAACTCCAGGAGAAAAAAGGAAATTAACCATGGAAAAGGGATTTAAGCCTCTGACCCTTGCTGCGGGATTGATGCTCATCGCAGGATTTTTCCTGCCCTGGCTGGGGAAAGATCCCTTTTACTGCACAGGTTACCGCCTGGTTATGCTCGGGTACTGGATTTTGTTGATTTTTCCTTTGGCCGGCACTGCGGCTGCAGGTCTTACCCTGATGCGCAGCCGGCCCCGGGCAGCAGATTTGCTTTATCCGGGCCTGGCCGGAGTGACGGCCCTGGCGGTGATTATTGCAGGCCTTCTCTTTTCGGATTCCGGGGCCCTCTCCCTAAACGGGCACGGCCCCTGGACCGAAATGATCCACCTTCAAGACGGCGAACGACTTGTCCGGTTTCATCCGGTTAAAAGCTTAGGGGCAGGCCTGATCTTGTGCATTTCAGGCATGTTCATGCTCTGTCTTCTGCCCCTTATCTTCCGCAGTTTTTTAGACGAGGCCAGGCTGGACCAGCCCCTTGCGTTCCGAAAGGTGATCCGGCCGCCCACGGTTCTTTCCGGTTACCGGAGATTCAATCTTTTAGCTGTTTGCCTGGTCACCCTGGCCGTGACCTGGGTCTGGTGCGGCATCAGCCCCCTAAAGGTATGGGAGAACCGGGGCCATGCCGGGGAATATCTCTTTGGCCGGGAGTTAAGCCCGTCCGACCAGGATTATATCCAGGACCAGATCGACCGGGCCCCCCGGACCGAAGCCGTGGGGCGGGCCCAGGCGTATATGTCCGACAAATACCGAGACCTGCCCTTTGACCAGCGCCCCGATTTCCAGGAGATGGAAAAGGAGCGCCGGAAAAAGGAGAAAGAGATTCTTGCAGCCATGGATACCGAAGAGATCCAAGGGTTGAAGCGGGCAGCCCAAAAAGACGCTTTAAGGGAAAAACAAGGGGGATATTTTCCGCCCGAAACGGCGCCTGAAAAGATCAAAGGGTATATGGTGGCCCTGGTGGAGACCATCGCCATTGCCATCTGGGGAACGCTGCTGGCCCTGGTCTGTGCCGTCCCGGTCTCTTTTTTTGCCGCCCAAAACACCCTGGAAATCATCCTGCCCGGGGAAGAGTTCAAGTCCGGAGCCGGCCGGAAAGCCCTCTCTTTTATGGTCCGGCGGCTGCTGGACGCCTGCAGGGGTTTCAACGAATTTGTCATGGCCTTGATCTTTGTGGCTGTGATCGGCCTGGGCCCCTACGCCGGGATACTGGCCCTATGGATCCATACCTTCGGCATCCTGGGCAAAGTCTTTTCCGAACAGATCGAGGCCATTGAATCCGGCCAGGTCGAGGCCCTGACCAGCACGGGAGCGTCTGCGGCACAAACCATTGCATTTTCGGTGATGCCCCAGGTGATGCCGGTTTTTGTCTCCTACACCCTGCTCAGGTTTGAATCCAACGTCAGAAGCGCTGCCATCCTCGGCTTTGTCGGGGCAGGCGGCATCGGCTTTCTCATCTTTGACAAACTGAACGGATACCTGTTCCGGGAGGTGTGTACCATGATGATCATCATCATTATCACCGTGGGCATTATTGATCATCTGTGCAGCAGGATCAGAATGAGATTTATTTAGTATTTGAACGAAAAGTCACCCACCTGCGGCGTTGCTGCACAAAGCTGCAATCCTCACGTACTATAGTACGCTCCGGTTCCAGCTTTGTTTGCGCCTTGCATCTGGGCAACTTCTCGTCCAAACACGGATTTTTGTTCAGACACTATTTAATTATAAGGACAACAGTATGAACATCATCGGCACCAAGATCGACGAGGTCCGGATTGACGGACAAATGGACCGGCTGGTCTCGGACCTCACCCGAATCCGGGAGATGGGGATTGAGGCGGTGGAACTTCCTGTCCATGGCTTTGACGTAATCCTCAACGGGGAACTGTCGCCACGGCGCATGGCCGAGGTGACCGCCATTTTAAATGAGTTTGACTTTACCTATTCCGTTCACGGCCCCAACCCGGTCAACCTCATGGACCGGGATAATCCCGACCTCCATGCCCGGGTTCTGGAAGCGGCCCTGGTCTTTGCCCGGGAGGTGGGGGCCAGGTGCGTGGTCTATCACGGCGGGCGTTTTTACCCCGAGGAGCAGTTTAACCGCAATGCCCGGCACACCTTGAAACCCAAAGAGAAAGAGGCCATGCTGGACCAGGAGGCCCGGTGGCTTGATACCCTCTCCCAGAGATACCCGGATGTATTTATCGCCGTTGAAAATGCCCGGCCCTACACCACAGCCAGTCCTTACAGCTATGCAGAATTCATGGATCAGCTTAGACACCAGATTCTGAGAATCAATCGGCCCAATGTGAAAATCAACCTGGACTTCGGCCATCTATTCATGACCTCAAGGTTTTACGGATTTGATATGCTGGAAGCGGTGGTATCTGTAAAGGATCTGGTGGTCCACACCCATGTCCACGATAATTTCGGCGGCACTGTCCATCACTGGGAAAAACAGCAGACCCACCAGCTTCCCTTTGGCCTGGGGGACAGTCACATGCCCGTGGGCTGGGGCAGCCTGCCTGTTAAAGAGATCCTTGAAATTCTTTTGCCCCAATACACGGGATTGCTCATGATGGAGCTGCGCTCCCGGTATTTTAAGGATATTTCCACCTCAAAAACCAACCTGGCCCATATTTTATCCGGGATTATGGGAATTTGAACATACCCGACTGTGCACAGCCCCTAAAGGGCCGGCGCCGATTATTTTTTCACAAGTTCCCGGCGCAACATATCAAGGGCCATGGCCGCGAACAGTTGTTTGTTGCGCCCACGGTCGCCACTGTCCAGCAAAAACCGTTGGGAACGTGCCCCGAACGGCCCTGCCACCCCAATACACACGGTTCCCACAGGTTTATCTTCGCTGCCGCCCGAAGGACCTGCAATGCCCGTGGTGGATACACCCCAGTCAGATCCGCCGGCGGCTTTGACGCCGGTTGCCATCTCAAGGGCAGTGGTTTCATGCACCGCCCCGTTATTTTCCAAGGTTTCACGGGACACCTTCAGAATTCCCTCTTTGGCTGAATTGGCATAGGTGGTGGCTGAAAGTAAAAAATAGTCGGAAGCCCCCGGCACATCCGTGACCAGATGGGCCACAAGTCCGCCGGTACACGATTCAGCCACACTGAGTGTCTGGCCCCGCGCTGCCAGAAGACGCCCGACTTCCTCCGCCAGGGTCAGGCCCCGGTCTGAAACAAGATTTGATCCAATCCGTCCCTTTACCCACTGTTTTGCCTGATTCATCCGGGTGTCACCGTCCGGATCTCCTTGGGCCTGGGAAACCGCCGCTTTGGACTGGGATAATTTTACCTCAATCATCGGGAATCTGATTCTAAACCCCAAATGAATTTCGGGGAATTGTTCGCTGAAACCGGCAAGCGCATCCCCGGCCCTTGCCTCATGCATGCCGAACATCGTCAGCCGTATCACCTGGATTTCACCGACATGCCCGGTTATTTGCCTTAACCGGGGCCTGACGCTCAGATCAAACATCTGCTCCATCTCCCTTGGGACACCGGGCATGCAAAAAAAACGGCAATTGCCGATAATGATGGAAAACCCAGGAGCAGTGCCGTGAAGATTTTCCATGAACTTTGCCCCCTTGGGCAGTATGGCCTGTTTTTCATTGGCAGGTGTCAGATCAAACCCGCGTTTATCAAAAAATTTTTTCATGGAGCGCATGGCGGCATCATCCATAGCAAGTTCAACCCCGGCCGCTTCAGCAAAGGCCTGGGTCGTTAAATCATCGGGCGTAGGTCCAAGGCCGCCGGTCATGACACAGACATCTGAGCCGGATGCAATGCTTTTAATCTCCTTGACAAGGGCCGGCATATCATCGGGCACAGCACTTGTCTTTATTACGGTGACACCTGAGCATTTAAGCTGCCGGCATAAAAAAGTGCTGTTGGTGTCTGCAATATCGCCGAGCAATACCTCATTGCCTGTGGAAAAGACGTGGCCTTTGGTCATTTGAAAGTCCTTTTACTCGATAATCCAGTTTTTGTTAATTTG
>JAKSBO010000238.1 GCA_022361095.1 Desulfobacterales bacterium
AAGAAATACCCCATCAATAATCTTCGTGATGTTACCCATCATTATCCTCCTTTGTATGTTGTTAATCTATCGCCAATTTTATAAGAAAGTTTCCAGCAAGCAACTGGATTCTTTCTGTCTTTGTTGTGGGCCAAAGCCTCGGTGTCGATAGACCAAGGACGGCCCGTGGTCGTTATATCAATCCCTGTATCTGACCAGGTGACACGAAAAACAGTGCCTTAAAAATTCAATACCACCCTGACCCGCAGGGTCCGGCCGGGTACAAACGGTCTAACCACACCGAATTGATCAGACGTCTTAAAGCTTGCATCCTGGTAAAGAAACTCCTTGTCCAAGATATTGTTAATTTCAAAACTTAACAGGCCCCACCGGTTAGGCAGCCGATAACCGAGGGACATGTCAACCACGGCGAATTCATCCCGCAACGTCCGGCCGGTGATTTCCCGCTGCTTCTGGTGTACATAGGTTAAGCCGCATTGCCCGAAAAACCCACGATGGTTAAAATACCGGACGGTCAGCGGTATTGTGGTCGTCTTCAGGTCAAAATTGTACAGATCCCGTTCAAATTTATATTCCGTATTCACGGACCAATTCGGATGGGGCAGCCAGTATAGATAACCGCGATACACATCTTCGTCTCTTTCCGATTCACTCGAAACGTCCCGCCATGTCAATTCGATGCCGCCATACAGTTGGTCTGTCAGGGCAATGTCGGTTGCAATACCGAACAACTGGGACCGGGCGCCATTAAGGTCATCAAAAAATTGATTGAACCCGGCCACCTGGGTTGGTTCAATTGTCTGATCCATGGCCAGCAGACGTTTGATATTTCGAACGAATGCAGTGCGAAAACGCCATTTATTGGTGATATCCCATTGAAGACCTAATTTAGGGTTGATCCGTTCCTTGCTATAATCAGATTGGGTGTCGTTAACTGTTTCGTAACTGAGGCCAACCGTCCAGGTAAGAGAGGCCGGGGCTTCTACATTAACATAGGCATAGAGATTCTCTCCATCGACTTCAAATTTTTCTTCTTCAATCACCGGATCTATGAATATAGGAGGAAAACCTGGTATTTCTATTGGTGGCGAAGCGGTCTCTCTAACCCATTCACCATCAGTCCGATAGATACCACCGCCCATCAGAAAATTAAATCGACTCTCATGATAGATATATTGGACTTCCGTTTCATATCCGTCCCTGTCGTCTGAAATGTCAATCGGGGTAAGGGCATCTTCGCTTTTATTTTCTCTTCTGTCGCTGTAGACAAAAGATGCTAGAAAATCACTGTTCGGGGTGGGGGATATGCGTAAACCCGCACGTCCGACATCTTGCTCCAAAGCATTTCTTTCCAAAGGATTGAAATCCGGATCAAGTTTCATTCTAAGATCGCCTTGGTCGGTGTCACGATGGCGGTACTCGAATTGTAAATTTACCTTATTGGTCAATGCCACCTGTGTATACCCATCAAACAGATCGTGTTTGACATCACTTTTTTCCCGGTAACCATCTGTTTCGTAATAGTATTGTCCCAGGCTGTATGAAAAATTTTCCGAAAGGCCGGATAGGACGGCTTCACCACCGTAGGTGTTATGATTACCCATAACGCTGGAAACAGTAAAACGCTGCCCATTGTTTTCGAATAGGGAGCCATATTCATTAAACGCCGAGGCACCGGAGCTGTTGGTGTACAGGTAATTCAACCCTTTGGTTGACATCCTTGGCTGGACCGGCGTGGTATTGATCGGCTGAAACAGTTGAGATTGCAGCAGTTCACTAACCTGGGCAATTCGATATTGGGGGTATCGTGTATACGACTCGGAAAGAAAACGATGCGCTGAATGATTGGTCGGGTCAATGCCCAAGGATTTGGTGCTCTCCATTACAGCCTTTTTCTGAAATCCCAGATCGTCATAAATCCGGGCTGAACCGGCACCTCTCACTGCCAGATCCTCGTCCAGAAGAAGGCGTGACCGGTATACTGCACGGTTATCGTTGAGTTCAATAGACCTTTGCAGGTCACTAAACGCTTCAACCGGCCTGTTTTCTACCTGGTTGAGTATCGCATTGTAAAACCAGGGCGTGGGATCATTGGGATCCAACTCTTTGGCAATGGCAAATTCGGTACGTGCAAGCTCTGTGCGTTTTTGTTCATAGTAAGCCTTGCCCAGGTAACTCCTTATCAAAGCGTTGTCCGGATCAAGAATTGCGGCGGTTTCGATTTGCTTGGTGCCTTTATC
>JAKSBO010000875.1 GCA_022361095.1 Desulfobacterales bacterium
ACCGGGACTTCTGGAATTATCAGTTCAAAGCCATTGTAGAAGGAAAGGGCACTAAAAAATGAATCATCCCCCCAGCGTTGCAACGGTGGGGCTTAGTCTCGTGGTTGAAATTAAGTCCATCCATCACTTTAAATAATATGACACCTCAAGTAGTGGGGGATAGCAGGAAATTCAGGCGTTTTCCGTCATGATCCTGAAAATCTGATATCCCCGACGTTTTTCACCGCTGTCTTGCAACACCGTTGTGCAATGTTTTTATCCTTTTTCCTGATCTCCACCAGTAACGGATGACTGCCTCCCCTTTGAACAATGTGTACAGTGGCTGTAAAAGTGTATTGGAAAAAACGGTCCTATTCATGAAACAACCATAGCCACACACCGCTTCACAGCCAGGCACAATTCACATCATCAGATGCAATTGCAGGCGGGTCACACCCTGCTGACACCCTCATTTGCTTATGGATCCGGACAACCGCCTGGATTCATAAGTTTAATTTATACATGAAATAAGCTTTTTAAGCTTGACAATTATGATTTCAGTTTGCCATGGTGTTAATTAACCTATGAACTCCGGAAATTTTCAGCAGGTGATAAGGATAGAAATGACGAAAAATTAAAATCAACATGTCATAAGAGATCCGGCAAAAGGGCATAAGTTATGATAAATCTCAACCAACTTCGAGCCTTTTATTGTGTTGCAAAAAATCTGAGCTATACCAAAGCTGCGAAAGAACTTTTCATTACGCAGCCGGCGGTAACCTCCCAGGTGAAACATTTCGAGGACTACAGCCAGCTGAAATTTTTTAAAAAAAAGGGAAGGGGGATCTGCCTGACCGAGGATGGCAAAACCCTGTATCAACAAGCCGAACAGCTATTTGAAGTTGAAAGGCTCATTGAAAGATCCCTTGAAGATTTAAAACATTTGAGGCTGGGGGCGCTGCACATCGGCTCCACCAAAACCTATGCACGCTACCTGATGCCTCACATGATGCGGCATTTCCATGAAAAATTTCCGGAAATCAAAATAATTCTGGATGAGGGCAGTTCTTTGGACATGTGCCGCGACCTGCTCAAGCTGAAAAAAGAAATCGTCATTATAGCCAATGTGCATGACTCAGACGAAATTGAATATCTGCCTTTCAGCGAAGAGGAGATCATCCCGATTCTCAGCCCCGACCACCCCCTTGCCTCCAAGGAGTTCTTGTCCATGGAAAGCTGTTCCCGTGAACCGATCATCATGCGGGAAGTCGGCTCCGGCACCAGAGAACGAATTGATGATTTTTTTAAACGCCAGCAGTGCATACCCAATATTTTCCTAGAAACCGCCAACACCGAGTTTATCAAGCAATTGGTGGCACAGGGCTACGGCATCTCCTTTCTGGTCAAGGAAGCCGTTATTGAAGACCTGAAAGCCAAACGGCTGGCCACAATTCCCCTCCAGCACGAAAAAGTTTATCTGGCTGCCAACATTGCCTATCTTAAAAAACAACCGCTTGGCTTAACCGCCCAGGCGTTTCTCCAGGTGCTGAATGAACGGACTCCGGGAGCACGCCCATTAAAAGGAATCAGAAACCTGTTGGTTGAAAACTAGAATAAACCCTATCCCAAGATATTTAAAATTTCATTATGGATGGAAACCGGGGTTCGGAGAAGCCCTTTTTCCGGTCTCCGGTTTCCATCAAACTCATTCCTTGAAATCCCTGGCAGATGCCGCTAATTTTATAATTCCTGACTGGGTTTCGAATTCATAAATTTTATTTATAGATGTGATAAATTTTTTCAAATTGACAGTTTTGATTACAATTTGCCATGTTTGATTCAAGCTAATACGTTCCAACAATTTTCACGCGTGATCCATCATCATGCAGCAGGAGAAAAGGATAAATATGAGGACACTCAGCGGACTCAAAGAGTTTATCTACTACCTGGAAGGATTGGGTGAACTTCGAAAAATTTCAGCACCGGTGGAGCGCCACTATGAAATCCCGGCCATTTTAAATCAACTGGGCGGCAAAGATGCGCCGGCACTGCTTTTTGAGCGCGTCAAAGGGTACACCATGCCTGTTGTAGGCAACCTTCTGGGAACTCAGCGGCGCCTGGCACTGGCACTGGACATCAGCGAAGATGATTTCGCCCAGGGAACCGGGCTGAATCTGGAGAAAAAAATCAGCCCATTTCTTCTAAAAGAGGAAAATGAACGGGTGGTGCTGTCTTTAAACGAGGAGAGCGATATTCAAGAATTTCTCCCTATTTTAACGCATTATGAAAAAGACTCGGGCCCATTTATCACCACAGCGATCACTTCGGCCAGAAATCCTGTCACCGGTGTGATGGGAAGAGGACTTCACCGTATCGAGATCAGGGGCAAGACCCACCTTGGCATCTCCCTGGTGAACCCTCCCCTTTCCAATATCTATGCCGCCCATAAAGCCCAGGGGACCCGTATGAATGTCGCTGTTGCAGTGGGTGTCGATCCGGCCGTGCTCATCGGTACAATACTCAAATCACAGGAAGGAACCGACAAACTGGCCACTGCCGGGGGAATGGTCGGTTCGGCAATTGCCACAGTCAACGCCCAGACAACCGATCTTGATCTGCCGGCCTATGCAGAAATCGTTCTGGAGGGGTACATCGATCCCAAAGAGGATGAACAAGACAGTGTCCTTGGTGAGGTCAGCGGTAACTATGTTGGTTTCTCAAGTCCAACCATACAAGTCACCACCGTTACCATGCGGCGCAATGCCGTTTACCACGGACTGCTGCCCCAGGGTGCTGAAGTGGATCAGCTGCTGGCATTCTCTTTCGGACTCAATGTTATCCCCAAGATAAAACGCGATTTCCCATCGATTATCGACATTCATTTTACTCCGGGAACCTTTGGGTCCCACGTTGTGATGTCCACCAGTACCGATGACCGGGGAGATATCCGCCGGGCCGTGACCGCCATGCTCTCTTTTTCCAACATAAAAAAAA
>JAKSBO010000474.1 GCA_022361095.1 Desulfobacterales bacterium
ATTGTTGTTCGTCTCAGAACCGTTAAACCCCGTTCTTATGGCGTACGCATCAACACCCGACACCGATATTGATCCGGAGAGATGCAGGGTATTGTCTTTATCCCAATATAATACGCCATCCCCTTTTTTGCCGTGGGTTTCAATTTCACCGGTGACGATAACGGTGCTTCCTCCGGCGGTGAGAATGCCCATTGCCGATTCTCCCCGGGTGACGATTCTGCCGTGGTTCTCAACCCTGTTGTCGTAATAAGCCCTAATGCCCTGGCCGCCCAAACCAATCGTCTCGATCAATCCATTATTGATAACCGTGGAATTCCTTGCGGACCGAATCGCTTTGCCATTATAGCCATACGTGTAAATGGAGTTATTATTGATGATTGTGCTCCCATTTGGACTATCCAGGCCATGTATACCAAATGATGCACTTCCACGGGTAATTATCGTTCCGGTGTTGATTACTTTGTTGCCGTCATCATGTAAATAGACGGCGGTGGCGTCGTCGCCGTTGGTTTCGATAAGACCGTCATTGGTAATCAGGTTGTTAAAACAAATGTATAAGCCCTGGCCGTAATCACTCAAGGTCCTAATGGTTCCATTGTTTTCAATGGTGTTGTTGTAAGCCGCGTAAATACCGTTTCCGTCTTCACCTTCACTTAACAGCAAACCGTCGTTGCGAAGGAAGTTGTTGTTTCCCAATTGAATTGCATTTGGACCGTCCCATGATGCATTTGGGCGCGGACCGGTGGTCTTTACCACGCCGCCTGATTCTATGGTGATATAATTGGCGTCTGAACCGTCGAGAAAACCGACGGCGCCCAGGTCTGTCTGGTTGCCGCTCACCCAGATGGCGTTGGCCCGGCCCTGGCCGTTGGTCTGAACAAGGCCCCCGGATTTAACAGTGATCCGATTGCCCCCGCCGCCTCCGCCGGAATTATCGTGGCCGTATATTCCAACGCCCGTAGGCGGACCTACTCCTGACGGCGCACTGTCACTATTCGTGACGGTTCCGCCGTCTTCCACGGTGATATTTTGGTCGGCGCTCAGGCTAATGGGACCAGCCGTGGCCGTTGTAATGTCTTGAGCGTATATCTGTGATGAGATGGATATCAATAAGATGATAACGCCAAAAACCAATCCCCGCCGATTCATAAAGCACCCCTTTCCAAGTTTCATTAAACCCAAAACAAGCGCAAAACAAGTAAAAAAATGAGAAAAAAAATCTCGAAAAGTCTATAAATTAAAGGCATACTAAGTTTAACAAAACAAAATAAAACACAACCAAAGCACGTTTCAAGTGAATAAGAATATCAATAAAAAACTGACAAAACGCAAGAAAAAATCAGTAAAAAGCTTAAAAAAGAATTGGATGGATCAAGCAGCTCCCAAGCTTATCGCACCCAACATTCATTATGTAATGGACGATCGGATTCAGAATATCTCCTGTGGCGATATAGGTCTGATTCATATGCCAGCAAAAAAGACCGGCCTTTTAAGGGAATGTTTCAAGGGAATCATATTGTCCATCCGGCAACGTATGGTCGGAGGCTTAAAATATGACATGGCACCATAATCCCGATCTGGAAACAATCAACACCCGGTTGAGTCAAGGCGTTGCCGCACCAGGAAAACAATTCATCACTGTCAATTCATCAGGCTGTACCGTAAATGGCCGGAAAATCCAAGGCGCTGACATC
>JAKSBO010000585.1 GCA_022361095.1 Desulfobacterales bacterium
ATTTCGAGCCTAATGATATAAATTTTGGATAAACCACTTATTGGTTATTGAATACAAATTATAAACAGGCGCGTTACGGCGTTTTGACCCGGTGTCCGGGCATTTTGACCAATGATTTTTTCGTGAATCTATTGGACATGGAAACGGTGTGGGCGCCCACCCAGAATGATGACACGGTGTTTGAGGGCCGGGACCGAACAACCGGTGAACTGAAATGGACCGGTACTCGTGTGGATCTGGTGTTCGGTTCTAATTCCCAGTTGCGGGCGCTTTGTGAAGTTTATGCCGGGTATGATGCCCAGGAAAAATTTATATACGATTTTATTGCAGCCTGGGATAAGGTCATGAATCTTGACAGATTTGATCTTGTCTGACAGCCACGGGTAATCGGGAAAGAGTAAACACGCTTCTTTATAAGAAAGTCTGAGTATGGTTGCTCAGACTTTTCACGCTTTGTTGGGGGCTATGCCTGGCAGCAGATATGTCAGGTCAGCCCGTGGCTGTTTATAAGAGATAAGGATAAGTTACTCAGATCTTTTAATCTTTGTTGTTGTGTAGGTCTGTGTGCTGACAGGCCCGGTGGGCCCATAACCGTTAATTCTACATACAGAAACAAAAGGGTTGACAAAATTCTAACAATCATCGTAGGACTCTGAACCAATCAGGTTTTGTTGTATATTTGTAATATACACTTAAAAGGGAGAAAAAGATGAAAAAGGTTATTGTGGTTTTGGCGGCTATTGTTTTAATGGCAGGTTCAGCCTATGCCTCGGAGTGGAATTTTTATGGAAGTGCGAGGGTAACCACCTTTTGGACTAATACCGATGAATCTGGACCTGACGGAGATACACAATATTCCGAAGGTCTTCAGAGCAACGCCCGTATCGGTGCAAATGTTAAGGTTTCCGACGAACTGGTCGGACGTTTTGAATATGGTGCTTCCGGTGGAAACGCCAACATCCGGTTGCTCTATGGTGAATGGGATTTTGGTGCCGGTAAATTACTTGTGGGACAGGATTACGGGCCTCTAACCTGGATCTGGTCAAACCAGGTCTATGGCGATGATAATGACCTGCTGAGACATGGTTCTCTCTATTCCCACCGTCACCCTCAGATCCGTCTGACTTTTGGTGGCTTTAAGATTGCTTTTATTAACCCGGACGACACTGTAAACAACGATGGTGCCGCCTTTGGCGGAACGACTCAAGTTGTTATGCCTGCCATTGAATTGAGTTACGCCCTTGACCTTGACGTGATTAAGCTGGACTTCGGTGCGGGCTACAGCACCTTTGAAGCCACAATTGGCGGAGACGAAGAGGATATTGATACCTACGTACTGGCTTTAGGCGCGCGGTTTGACAAAGCGGGTTTCTTCATGAAAGGCAATGTCTACTATGGCGAGAATGTCGGCAACCTGCTCTGGGTTTCGGTTGACGGCACCACGGCCCCGGATGACGGCTTTGCAGAATATGCCGGCGGAGAATTTCTTGACAATGAATGTCTCGGCTTCATGCTGGTTGCCGGGTATAAAATCAATGACATGTTTACTGTTGAAGCAGGTTACGGATTTACACAGACAGAGCTTGATGACAACGATGATGATGAATCCGCTACATACTACATTAACACTACCATCAATCTGGCCCCCGGCGTGTTTGTTGTGCCTGAAGTTGGTTTCTTTGACGGCAAAGAAAGCGGCGACACAGAAGTTTTTTACTACGGCATGAAATGGCAGATCAACTTCTAATGAGTTGACCATTAAATTGGATACGACAAAACCTGAAGGGTTCCGGGTCTTTCGTTTATAAAGATATATTGCGGTTATATACAAAATACCATCTGTCAAAGATTGCCAATTATTTTTGCGATTTTGGAAAGGAAGCCGGGAAACCCATCTTTCTTTAATGAAAGAGCGGAAGCGTCATCTTCATTGTGTCAAGGTTACGGCTGCAGCGAAATCTTGTCAATTAAAGAAGATGGCGCTTTTTTATTTGTGATCTGTTCCGGATCGTAATTAATCGTCAGATTGCATGAAATTTTCTGCCTGGGTGCGGGTTCTTTTGGCTTGACACTCACAGGCACAGGTTTATATGCTTTTGGGAGGGGAATCCAGTCACCAGATATTTAATCAAGGAGCGTTTGTATGGAATTAAAAAAATTTCTTGAACTTAAAGATGCCTTTGAACTGAAAAAATATGTCAGAAACATGGACTTTGATAAGAAGAACTGCTGCTCGTTCTATGGATCACCCAAAAAACATCCATATGGAAAAGAGCGTGTTATTCTGGTGGCAGACCCATTTGGCGAGCACACCTTTTACTATGATTTTAAATTGAAAGACATTCTGTCAATAGAGGAGCAGCCCCGCATTACAAGTCCTTCAGGGGATTCTATCTCCATGGTCCGGCTCTGGGTAAAAAACGGCAGTATCGGACTGCAGTGCACCCCCTTTGCCGTGGGACGGACATTGGGAATGGATTAAGCGCCTGGGTCTTGATAGACCCGGCCGGTCCATGGCCGTTAGTATACCTAAACAAAAATACTGTCATTGACATTTAATACAAAGAACGGCAGGATGTAAGAAAACCTTTACGAAAAGGATTTTTCCCATCATGACTTCATCTATTCCCGCTACCATGAAAGCCCTGGTAAAGGCCTGGCCGAAAAAAGGACTCTGGCTGCAAGAGGTACCGGTTCCCGGTATAAATCACAATGAAGTGCTTATTAAAATTTTGAAGACAGCCATCTGCGGCACGGATGTTCACATATACAACTGGGATCAATGGGCCCGGCAAAACATTCCCGTGCCCATGCACATTGGACACGAATTTGTGGGGCAAGTCGTTGCTGTGGGGTCCCATGTGAAGGATTGCAAGCCCGGGGATCTGGTCTCCGGGGAAGGACATATCATCTGCGGCCATTGCCGGAACTGCCTTGCCGGGCGGCGTCACCTGTGCCGGAATACAAAAGGCGTGGGGGTCAACCAGCCCGGTGCCTTTGCCCAGTATCTATCCATCCCGGTGACCAATGTGTGGTTTTGTGACAGGAAAATTCCCTTGGACGTTCTTGCTTGTTTTGACCCTCTGGGAAATGCTGTTCATACGGCATTGACCTTTGACGTTCTTGGCGAGGATGTGCTGATCACAGGTGCAGGTCCCATAGGATGCATGGCTGCGGCCATCTCAAAACACGCCGGGGCAAGAAACATTGTTGTCACGGACATTAACGATTTTCGTCTGGGGCTTGCCGAAAAGTCCGGGGCCACCCGGATCGTAAATCCGAAAACAGAACACCTGCCCCAGGTTCAAAAGGAGCTTGGTATGAAAGAGGGGTTTGACGTGGCCATGGAAATGTCCGGAAGCCCTGCCGCGCTTGACCTTATTCTGGATAACATGTTTCATGGCGGTAAAATCGCTCTTTTGGGCATTCTGCCCGACCAAATCCCCATGGACTGGAATAAAGTGATCTTTAACATGTTTACCATAAAAGGGATATATGGTCGGCAGATGTTTGAAACATGGTATAAAATGACGGCCATGGTTCAAAGCGGCCTTGATATCTCCCCGTTGATCACCCACAGGTTCCACTATACTGAATTCCAAAAAGGATTTGATGTTATGCGGTCCAAAAATTCAGGAAAGGTGATTCTTGATTGGGATTGAATGGCTTGCCCCTTTTTAAGGTGCATTATAGTGGAATAAGAATTTTTAAAATAGGGTCTTGATATGACGACAAACAAACTGGACAAAAGTCTTCGGACTGAACTTGCAGCGCTGGCCGCCGAAGGCAGGGCAAAAGCCCCTGAAAGGGTTATCACTGAATTTATTCCCCCAAAAAACGGTTCAGGCCCAAGATACCGGCTCCAGGGATCAGGCAAAGAATATATCCGTCTCAATTCAAATTCCTATCTCTCTTTATCCGTCCATCCGGGCCTGATTCAGGCTGCGGACAAAGCCACCCGGGAATTTGGCGTGGGTCCCGGTGCGGTACGGTTTATAGACGGTACATTTTGTTACCACGCGGCTTTGGAAAAACGAATTGCCGAATTTGTCGGCATGCCCTGTGCCAAAATCTTCAACTCGGCATATACATCCAATTGTGGTTTGGCTTTGTCCATCTCCAATGCCAAAACATACTGGATTGGGGATCAACTCAACCACAACTCAATTATCCGGGCCATGCGCATTTCAAATATTCCATCCGGGAACAAGGGCATTTTCAAGCATAACGATATGGACGACCTGAAACGCTGCCTTGACGAAGCTGGCCCGGACATTGAACGTGTGGTGGTTATTTTTGACGGAATTTTTTCCATGCGCGGCGATTTTGCCCCGATTGACGAAATTCTTGACATCTGCAGGCCCTATGAAGACAAGTTCAGAGACGGGGTTATAACTGTTGTGGATGATTCGCACGGGATTGGCGCCTATGGCGCAACAGGCCGGGGAACCAGCGAGTTTACAGGTGGCAGACCCGACGTCATTGTGGGTACTTTCGGCAAAGCCTTCGGGGTTAACGGCGGATTTATCGCAGCAAGTGAAACCATAATTGAAGCGATTCGCCAAAAGGCAGATACCTATATCTATACAAATCCCTTAAGTGTTGCAGACTGTGCTGCTGCCCTGGCGGCCATTGATATCTGTGACAGTGATCAGGGGCTGGATCTCCTGGATCACTTAGGCGCTGTAACCACAGCGTTCCGCGACGGCCTTAAGCGTATGGCCCTTGAATCGATTGACGGACCCCATCCCGTAGTGCCGCTCATGGTCAGGGATACCGACAGAACCCATGAACTGGTTAATTTTCTATACGAAAACGGCGTGCTGGTCGTGGGTTTAACCTTTCCGGTTGTTCCCAGGGGAGATGAATCCATACGGTTTCAAATCAACGCCTGCCACACCCATGCTGATATTGACTATGTCCTGGGACAGATCCGGTCTTTTAACAGTTCTTTCTAGTTGATCAGGGTACTTGGCGGCTGTGACCTGTCTGAATCGGAGGTTTTGGAAAGACAGCCGATGGCGTCTTTGCTGGTTTCCTTTATTCTGAACATCAGTTGATCGGCCAGCTTGAGCAAGGCTCTTGCCTCAGTTGCATCGTCAGGAAAAGCTGCGATGCCGAAGCTTGCACTCAGTTGCACGTCACACCCCTTGTTTTTCAGGTATTTGGTCGCTTTCATCCGGGTTCGGATGGTTTCAGTGGTTTTTATTGCCTGGTCCTTGTCAAATCCAGGCAATACAATGACGAATTCATCCCCGCCATACGCCACCCCATAGCATGGCTCTGAAATTGATTCCATGATGGTTTCGGCGATTTCCCGCAGTGCCCGGCTGCCGTTTAGATGCCCGCAAGTATCCACAACATATTTGAAATTGTCAATATCCATAAACAGCAGTGCAAAGGATCTGTTTTCAGCTTTACTGCTTTCAACCAACTGGTACAAGGCATCGTAAAGATAGCGCGTATTGTAAAGCCCGGTTAAGTCGTCATGAATCGTTAAATGTTCCAGTCTTGCATTAATTCGTTTCATTTCCTTTCGCGAATGGGCCAGCTCAAGCTGTGTTTTTACGCGCACCAGCAATTCGGTCACATTAAACGGTTTCCCGATGTAGTCCACCGCACCGGCCTGGAATCCCTCCACAATACTTTTTCCATCGGTCTTTGCCGTCAGGAAAATGATGGGAATATCTTTTGTATCGGGTTTATCTTTAAGTTGCCGGCAGACTTCGAAACCGTCCATTTCCGGCATCATAACGTCCAGAAGGATCAGGTCCGGCGGTTCTTTGTCAATGCGTGCCAAAGCCGATTTACCATCCATGGCGATACTTACCTCATACTGAATTCCTAAAACCGTGGAAAGAATATCGATATTTTCCTGGATGTCATCTACCACCATTACCGTAAATTTTTTATCGTTATTCACAGGAATTTACCTTTCTGGTTAGATTAGAAATAACAGCTATGAGCTGCCCGGGCCTATTAATTCCCGGACTCAACCCATAACGAAACGAGATGTCAATTTTGTAACGTATTGAAACTTTATTATAAACAGCCGTGGGCTGCCTTGATCTATCAATGCTGAGATTAGCTTACAACTGATGTTGAACAATCCGTGGAGATTACACAAATTCATTTCTAAAAATAAGGAACTGTCAATAGAATGGAATAGAACCCCCTACTTTGTCAAGTAAATATATGAAATATTTATAATTTTCAATCTCGGCCCATGGCTGTTATAAAAAAGGTTCAATCAGTGATAAATGTCATGTCACGTGCCGCAAAAGGTCCGGGTGACCCGTTCTGCCTTGGCAGGTGCCTGGGCGTAGTCTGTAAATTCCGGCTGTTGGGTAAACGGTTTTTCAAAAAGTGCAGCCAGCAGGTGTACTTGAGTGAAATCTTTTTTGATTTCCGCATCCTCAATAGCCTTTTGAATCCGGTGATTTCTTGGAATGAAAAGGGGATTAACCCGGTTCATTCCTTCACGGATGACTTCAGGACTGTTCTCTTCAGCAAGCCGCCGCTGCCATGATTTAAGCCAGGCTGCAACGGCATCCGGTGCATTGAAAAGTCTTTGAAATTGCATTGTCATATTTGAATTTTGCCTGACATGATCTGCAAGATATCGAAACGTCAGGGTAAAATCAGCTTTTTGGGTTTCCATCAGGGCAAGTAGTTCCCCAAGCAGGGAAACATCCTGGTCCCATGGGCGTTCTATGCCGATTTTTTTGAGCATGCCGATCTTTTGGGCGTTAAGGAATTCCTGCTCAAACTCGGCCAGGACAGCATCAATCACATCCATTGCCTCTTCATTGGTTTTTCCTAAAAGCGATTGTAAACATATGCCAAGGCAATGCAGGTTCCACTTCATGATCGCGCTTTGGTTGGTATACCGGTATCGTCCCATGGTATCAATGGAACTGAAGACCATGTTCGGATCATAATAATCCATAAAAGCACACGGGCCATAATCAATCGTCTCCCCGGAAATTGAGGTGTTATCCGTATTCATGACACCGTGAATAAATCCAAGCTGCATCCATTTGGCTATAAGCTGTGCCTGCCTTAGTGCAACTGCCGAAAAAAATTGGTGATAACAATCCTTTTTTTCAAAAATTTCAGGATAATGCCGGGTGATCACATAATCGGCAAGCATGCGTATTGCCGCCTCATCTCCCCGGGCGGCAAAATATTCGAAACTGCCCACGCGGACTAATCCTGGTGCAACGCGGGTCATGACCCCTCCCGGGTGAATGCCGTCCGGGCGTAGAATTTTCTCTTTTGTGGAGACAATGGCCAGGGCCCTGGTGGTGGGCACCCCTAATCCATGCATGGCCTCACTGACAAGGTATTCACGGATCACCGGCCCCAAGGGAGACTTGCCGTCTCCGCCTCGTGAAAACCGGGTCCGGCCCGAACCTTTGAGCTGAACATTCAAACGTTTTCCGTCCGGGGTACTTTTTTCTCCGAGCAAAATGGCACGGCCGTCACCAAGCAGCGGAACAAAGTTGCCGAATTGATGCCCGGCATAGGCCATGGCAATAGGTTCGGCATCTGAAAAAACAAGATTGCCTGCCAGGCAATCTGCAAGTCCCGGCGTCTCTTTGGTAAAATTAAACCCCATATCCCGGCCCAGTTTTTGGTTATATTTTTCCAATACAGCCCCGTGTACGGATTCAGGCATCGCTGCGTCATAAAATTTTTGTGGAAGCGCCGCAAAACTGTTTTCAAAACCGGCTTTAAGTGCTGACACGGCAGTTGTCTTTTTCATATATGCGCTCCTCTTTTTCCTGTAATAAAGGCCATTTTGGCAATATTTCATTTATCCCTAATGATAATGCCGAATATGAAGAAGTCATTAATAATGATTGTTTCTTTTACATATAAGGTAGGATTGCAGCCATGCGCTGGATTCCCACTTTATATTTTCAGATACCGGCTCTGATGCGAACAACGCGGCCCTGGCTAAGAAAGCACAAATTCAATGCCGTTTGTAAGAAAAATGCATTATGAATGTTGCCGGACTGCGGCGCATGTGATATTTCCCATGGATTCAAACTAACTGATTTCCATGGAGGAAATGAAAATATGGAAGAATGTCCCTGCGGAAGCAACCTTGCCTATTCCGAATGCTGCGAACCCGTCATTGCCGGAACACAATCGGCCCGGACGGCACAACAACTTATGCGGGCCCGCTATACCGCCTATACGATAGCGGACACGGAATTTATTTTTAACACCACCCATCCGGATCACCGGGAAGGCTATGATCATGCCGGTACTAAATCATGGGCGCAAAATTCCGATTGGCTGGGTCTTGAAATCGTTGCCGCAAAAGCCGGTTGCTCCGAAGACCAGGAAGGTACGGTTGAATTCATCGCCACGTTCCAATCAAACGGCATTGTTCAAAAACACCACGAGCTTGGCCGGTTTTTAAAACAGGACGATACCTGGCTGTTTACCACAGGTGATATGGTAAAACCCAAACCCGCGGTTTCCACCAAGGTGGGCAGAAATGAACCCTGCCCCTGCGGCAGTGGTAAAAAGTACAAGAAATGCTGCGGTAAATAAAATTGTTCAATGACCGCAGGACCGCCATATTAATTGGGTATCCTGCGGTCGTTTAATCCTGCATGATTTAAAAAGTAATTATTTTATATCCTTTTTCGATGAATGTCCCCATGGCAGGATGGTTGGCCATCTCCCCAACTAAAGGGATCCCTTCATCTTCAATGGGACCAAGGGCTTCAAGTTTGGTTGCACAGGCCTTGCAGGCCCCGTAAATAAGCCCGGCCTCCTTGGCTTTTTGGTAAAGTGCGTATAAAAAATGGCCTGATTCAGACATGGGGCCGACAAGTTTAACAGATTCGCCTTCAAGAACGATCAACCCTTCCAGACCCCGCTCTTTCAGGTCAAGGGCGTTGAGCAGTACATGGATAAAGCATAACGGATCCCCCCGGAATGCGAATAATACGGTTTTTTCCATCATAACACTCCTGTTTTGTATAATATTTTCATCATCTCTTTCAAATGTTGTTGTTGGGGAGTCTGGGGTTTGCAGGTCAGGCCGGCCCATGGTCGTCGCTGGAAAGCTCGATGCACAATATACTGTGGATAAAAACCTTATCGATCCCTGAAAATGCTGGTGTTTCGACCGCTCTCCTTGGCTTCATAAAGGGTCATATCCGCCTCTTTTAACAAGCTGTCCAATGTATTGAATTCAGAAAACTTTCGTCCGATTCCGATTGAAATTGTGCAGGAAATGCTGCCCCCGTTATTTAAGGGAATACGGGCCTGGGAAACGGTTTTCAGTATTTCAGAGACAATATCCATGGACCGTTCATGGGTCTGTGCCGTATACATGACGGAAAATTCTTCTCCGCCCATACGCCCGAATATTGCATCCGGAGGCAAAATCTCTTTAATGACATGTGCCACTTTCTTTAAAACGATATCACCCACATCATGGCCATACTGATCATTTATCTTTTTAAGATGATCAATATCAATCATCAGGACATATAGTTCCCGGCCTGATCTACTGAACATGCTCTTTCCAAGTTCAAAAAATCTTTTTCGGTTCAACATACCGGTTAACGTGTCCCGGGTGGATATGAAATCCAGTTTGCTGAGAACTTCCTGCAATCGAAGCTGGATTTTAACCCGGGCTATCAGTTGCCTGGGTTTAAAGGGCTTGGTTATGTAATCAGCCCCGTCCACGTCATATATTTTTTTGATACTTTTCTCGTCGGTATTGGCAGTCATGAAAATGACGGGGATATTTTGGGTATCGGGATTTTTTTTGAGTGCCGAACAAATCCTATCTCTATCAGTCATCAGCATGTCCAGCAGGATCAAGTCAGTCTGTTGGTTCCTGACCATCTCCAGCGCATCCTCTTGTGAGGTACAGGATAATACATTAAAATCCTGGAGAATGGCCAAAGCCGCCTCAATATCTTCTGTGACGTTGTCTATCACCAGGATGGTTTTACGTTTGTTTCTGTCCATACTTACATGATTTACATCGTATTAAATGAACTTGGATTTATGTATTTCGGCTAATCCTTTTTCTTTTCCCAGAAATCACGGTTTTCCTGGAGAATATCATCTATATCACTATCGACCATCTCCTCGCCGGCTTCATTGCCTTCGTCTTCCAGGGCAAGATTCGTGAGTTCATCAACATCTATATTATGGTCATCTTCGGGCAAATCATTGATCTCTTCATCACCCTCTTCGGTGTCAATACCGTCAAGTTCGCCCTGGTCGATATCAAACTCAGATGTATCATCATCTTTGTCTTCAGGGCCTTCAATGTCGAATCCGGGCCCGGCATCCTGGGTTTCATCATGCGAATCCCCGGATTCCGGGGCCTCGGATTGATCTTCTTCGGATACCTCATTCAACGCGTCATCATAGTCAGGAAGGCCAATGGACAGATTATCGTCCAGGTCAAATGCCGATGTCTCATCTTCATCCGGCAAGTCTTGTTCCGGTACATTAGGTTCTTCGTCTTCAAGCAGGTTGCCGTTCCGGTCAAAAAGCAGGCTGCCGTCTAAATTAATTTCATAGTCAAGCCTGAACGCCACATCGTTGTCGTGCACGACAATCCGGCCACCTTTGGGGGACAGCGCGCTTGCGGTGAGGCGTTTTGTGAGCAGATCCTTGACAGCTTCAAGGTCAAGATCTTTTTGAACAGATGCAATAAGATCTTTTTCTCCGTCCTGTATGACTTGGGGATCTGTAATTCTCATGCATAACTCCTTGGGTTAGATTTCGAATGCGGTGTTGGCAAAACTGGGTTCAATAAATTTTTCAAGGTCAATGATTTTACCGATTTCCATAACATCATGCATGTACTTTTGAATTTTATCAAGATCTGCCGCTTCAGGATAGAGACCGTCCCAGCGGATGGCCATGGGCTGGGAAAATACATTTTGAAGCACCTGGGGGTTCAGCCCCATTTTGCCTTCGGGATCTAAAAATTTTACGGCAACGTCTGCTGCCCGGGCCTTATCGTTTTCAATGTATTCACCGGTATCCACCAGCAGGGATACAAACTCCTGAACCGCTTCAGGATGTTTTTGAATAAAGTCCTTTTGCATGGCCACAATACAGCAGGGGTGGTTTTCCCAGCGTGTGGCTGAATAAAACTCCAGGTTTCCGATCTCCCCTTTGATGGCTTTGGTGGCAACAGGTTCGGCAACCAAGAATCCGCCTACATCATCGTTTTCTTTCATAATGCCGGGCATTTTAATTGGGGGCACCACCTCAAAGCGTACATTAATCGCCTTTGTCCCAGGAACACCGGGTTTGAGCCCCAGTTCTTTTAAAAATTGATGTGCAAGCATGTGGTGAACCGACATTTTATGCGGAATATCAACGACTTTATACTTGTAGAAACTTTGCAGCGAATCAAATCTGTGATCATAATGCCGGGAGCGCACAAAAGTGGAGCCGTTCTTGTGGGCAAACAGGATCAATTGAATCGGAGAGTCATAGGCAAACAAATCCATGGCAATGGGTGCCAGAACAAAGGCGCAGTCAATTTCCCCGCTTTCAAGGCCTTCCTGTATGGGGTTCCACCCTCCCATCAGGCTGGTGGACAGGTCGAAGTACTCAGGTTCCACATCCCCTTGGCTGATACGATGCTTCAAAGCACCCAGGGCAAGATGGTCAGTGATCTGTATGTGAGCGACATTGAGTTCAACACGGCCGCCGATAATAGATCTCTCTTTTGTTACCCGCTCCTTTTTTATCCCTCCGGAAAATGCGGTTTCAATGGCCTTTTTTATCTCGTGCTCATTGAACGGTTTCGGGCAATGGGCATTACCGCCGGCTTCCATGATGAGTTTCTGCTGGCCCATGTCTGCCTGGGCCGTGGCCATAATGAAAGGCAGATCCTTATATTCCTCAATGGCCCTCAGTTGTTTAAGAAACTCAAGGCCGTCTAATGTGGGCATGTTCCAGTCGGATATGACAAGATCAGGTTTTTCAGCCTTTACTTTTTCCAGACCATCTGCACCGTTCACTGCCATAGCGAGGTTTGAAAATCCGGCTTTTGCCAAGATTTGTTTGAACATTATCCGCATGGTGCCTGAATCATCAGCAACAACAATTTTGATATTGGGGTCTACCGCCATAAAATGCTCCTTATGTCCTGTAAAGGTGTTGTATGTAACAGCTATGGGCCGGTTTGGTCCTTGATCCCCGGACTCTAAACCCACAACAAAACAAGAAAGTAACTCAGCAACTTATTGCAACTTTCTTATAACCGCCATGGGCTGGCCTGACATATCAACTGCCGGGCATAGCCCACAACAAACCTTGAAAGATCCGAGTAATTTACCCGGACTTTCTTATAAAAAAAACTTTAAATCATATTTATCACGCATCGCCGGCCCGCGCCTAGCTGTACCTGTGCTGCATCCTTTGAAAAACTCTGTCAAGGATAAATCCCAGTATACCGATGGCAATGATGACAGCCATAAGTTTGTCATATTCCATAGTATCCCTGGCATCGTTAATTAGATAGCCTAAGCCCGATGATACCCCTAAAAATTCCGCCGGCACTAAAACGATCCATGCAATCCCCATTGCAAACCTGATGCTGGTCATCATATGGGGAATGGAATATGGGATAACAATCGTTTGAATGAGTTGGACGTTGCTGGCACCCTGGTTCAAAGCCATTTTTATCCACTGAGGGTTGATGTCCATGACACCGACAGCCGTATTCAGTATTATAGGGCAAATTGTCGCCATTACAATCAAAAAGTGAACCGCAGACTCAAAGCTTGCAAATAAAAGCAGTGCAATGGGCATCCAGGACAGGGGACTGATCATTCTTACGAATTGAATCGGCGAATATGTCAGCTTGCGAAGGCGTGCAAAAAAACCGATCAGTACACCCAGTGGAAGTCCGATTGATGCAGATATGGCAATGCCTAGAACGATTCGACGCAGGCTTGCAAAAACCGACACCCAGAATTTGGTATTCTGGAAAGCATCTGCCAGAGCCGCAAGGGTCGGGCCGGGTAAAAATCCCTTAAAATGGTATAACTCCGGGCGGGTAAAAATAAATTGCGTCACAGCAATCCAGGACAAGGCAAATATAAAAAATCCGGCTAATTCATATTTCCAACCTGACCATACCCGGTTAAAAAATAGAGAAACCCCGCTCCGAACACCTCTGTACGGATGATTATCATTAATTGATTTCAACAATCTCTTCCCTGGTAAATTCATCTTTCATATCGCAATGGCAAAATCCTTTCATTCCCCCCATCTCGTCCAGAGCCTTTCTGACAAAGCGATCATCGACAAGCTGAGAAACGGCTGCTTGCGTATCAAGGGCGGTCAGAAAATCGGCGTTACCCTCAACCTTGGTTTTTTTCATCTGTTCCAAAATGAATCGGGTGGCCGATGGAAAAGGAAAAGGCTGAAAACCGATCCTTTCCACATGCCATTGTGGGTGTGTCAGTTCTTTGTCGGGGATGGAACCAAAAACCCTGTTAAGAACGGATTCGTTAACCGGCAAAAAGCCTTCGCCGTCTTTGCTGAGCAGATGAGCGGTTTCCCTTGGATTCTGAAGGCACCAGGATTGGGCTCTTACAATGGCGTTTATTGCCTTTTGAACGGTTATTGGACTTTCTTTAATGAGATGATCATTGGTTACGATAACGCAACAGGGATGATTTTTCCAAATATCTCCTGAGTATCGCATGATTTTTGCCGAAAATTTTTCCTGGGCAAGGGCATTGAAAGGATCGGCTACAATGAACGCGTCGACTTTTTTTCCTAAAAGTGCCTGGGGCATATCCGGGGGGGGCAGGGTAACCAGGTTCACTTCGTGTGCGGCTATATTTGAACCCGGCGGACGAATTACGGGTTCAAGGCCTTGGACCTGGAGGCCTAACTGCATGACCAGATTATGCATGGAGTACCATGAGGGAACAGCGACCTGCTTTCCCGAAAGATCTGCAAATCCGTTGATGCCGGAATCAGCTCTGACTGTGACTGCGCTGCCGTTGGTATGATCCCAGGCCAAAACCGTGGCAGGAATATTCTGCTTGAATCGCATCCACACGGGAATGGGGAAGAGCATGTGAACCAGGTCAAATTTTCCGGTTAAAAACGATTCGGAAAGGATATTCCATGAACGCACCATGACCGGACGTTCCACGTCGAGCCCTTCATGGGAAAAATAACCAAGGCTATAAGCAACAAGCAGGGGCGTGGCGTCCGTAATCGGCAGATAACCAATTTTCAACGTTCTTTTTTTGCCCGCTGCCGGCCGCGGAAATACCATGGGTGCACAGGCCGCTACGCCTGCAGTGCGTATGGCTTTTTTTAAAAAAATTCGCCGAGAAATACGCTCAGGGCTTGCCGGCTTTACAGGGTTAGATTTCATTTGTAAGGTTCCTTTTGACTAAATGTGCGATTTTAAACCGATCAAGAATATCGTTTCTTAATGCTTTAATGACAGGGTCATGACGATTTCTGGGATAGGGAACCTCAATATTAAAAACATCTAAAATGACGGCAGGAGACCCTGCAAGAAGCACAATTTTATTTCCAAGCCGTATGGCTTCATCGATATCATGGGTGACAAAAATCCCGGTAAAACTTTCGGACATCCACAGATTTATCAGTTCTTCCTGAATATGGGCCTGGGTAAAGGTGTCCAGGGAGGCAAA
>JAKSBO010000783.1 GCA_022361095.1 Desulfobacterales bacterium
GGTGTTAAAATTCCGGTCTGAAATTTCTTCATTTTCTGAGTAACCGGGGTCAATATCGGCATAAAGATATTTTTTGCAATTGAAGCATAAAAGCGGGTCTTTTTCACTCATGCCTTTCATCCGGACTTCTGCGATTCGGATATTTTCAGTACCGCAATGAGGACAGATGTGGATATTGTTATTTTTATGGGGATTCATTTTCTTTTCTGTCATAACGCAGGATTTTAGTCTACTCGGCCATTTGCGCAGCGAATCTGCGCAAACGCATTGCTCACCAAAGCGGGCCGCTTTTTAGCCCGGATCTGGTGAAGCAAAAGGTTATACCCACATGTTTTCGACGACCTCATAATGTGTTACAAAATCATCCGGTTCCAATTCATAAACTGCATCTTCCGGATAAAGCTTTGCGATACCGATATTTTCACCAGCGAATGCCTTGATCGACTCTAAAGTGTCCCAATAGGAGATTAACGTTATTTCAACATTATCATCACTGACATCACGGGAGAAAATCTGTGCACCTTTGAAACCTTTTGTCTCGGAGGTTTCTTTTACACCCGTTTGATAAAGGTATTTAATGAAGCCCTCTTTATGGTGAGAGGGACACTTGGCTTTCCATTCTCTTGCAAACATATTTATCCTCTTTAAAATGTTTTATAATGTTAGGCTGTGGAGGCGGGCTTTTTAACCCGGGACCTCAGATAATAATTTTCAGTTGGTTCCTCGGTTCAGGCTCTTTTTACCAAGCCGCCAACCAATCACTTGGATTTGCCCGGTCACAAGCTTTTATATATACGGTCTAAGGGGTCTTCTTAAGCTTATTTCGGATCTGTTCAACCCGTTTTTTATTGACACCAAGATCGGAGTATCCTAGACGTGAGGCTGAACGGATATGAATGAGGATTTCACCCTTTTGGCTTTCAGGAAAGTAAAACTCAACGTCATCTGTAAATCCAAACAAAGCAGATCTGAATTCTGCCCAAATATAATCATCCCTGATTTCAACAAGTTTTACTCTTTTTTCAGATTCAAAAATTTTTATGATACGGTCTTGGGCTTCCTCTTGGGTTCCCATAAACTGAATCGGTTCTATATAATGTTTTTTATCAACGGCCTGACTACTCACACAATTTGGGGTTTTAGGGCATGGCATCAATGTGCCGTTCTTTATCCCCAGCTCAGGCCGGGTACCCGAACAGCCCGCCAGAACGATCCAACTCAATATACCAACTGAAAACTTTTTCATCCCTCGCCCTTTTTAAAAGGTAATTCCAACCGATTTAATACTTATATTCACAAAAACGTGTGGTTGCTTTCAATCCCTGCCTGTAAATCTTTTTAACGCATTATGTCTTGAATATTAATAGACAAACGATGTGCGACCCCTATACTTGAAATCACTGCACTTTCCAGAAGGGGTACGCCTTCAGCAGCATATGAGCCGCAGAACCAGATCCGTCTGTCAGCTTGCTGATGTAACTGCCGGAGCAGTTCCAAGCCTTCCAATGATCTCACATTGACGACCGGCCGCTGCAGGTTATATTGGCTGATAATGGTATCTGTTTGAGGTTCAATAAGTGGATTAATGGTTTGGATAATTGGCTGCTCAACATGCCAGTCCGGATTAAACCGGTTCATCCAAACACTGCACATTGTGCCAAGCCGGTCCTGGGCAACGATGAGATTGATATGCGCCCAGTCTTCACTTTGGGCAGGCATCAAGGCCGGATCACGATGAACGACAACGCGAACGTCTTCGTAGCTGAAAGCCCTGAGCATGTTGCATTCACCCTCAAAATGATTGTTTAAAAAATCGAGGGCTTGATTTGCCTGGGTGGCCACAATCAGATGATCAAATATTTCCGTCTGCCCGGCTTTGGTTTCCACCTGTACACCGGCGGGCGTTGGGTTTACACCACAGACCGATGCGCCGTAACGTATATCATTGATGCCTTGACTCAAACGCTTTACGACATCCCGGGTACCATATTTGGTTTTTAACAAGGGCTGGGCACCAAACAGATTGAGCAATGTTTTCAATATAATGGGAGCCGGATAAGCGTCTATACTCCCATATGAACATGTGCAAACCGTTGAAGCCAACGTCGGATAAAGATAGTCATAGATAAACTCTTGTGAATACGCTTTGGATCTTAAATACTCAGCCAGCGTTAATCGGCACGATACCCCTTCCGCCAAATCCTGCGGGGCCTCAAAGGCCAGCCGCATGATATCATTCATAATCTTGTCTGTCTGTTCCGGGATATCAGCCCCGGCTGGTAATTGAGGCTGATTTGCAACATTCACATTTAGAAAACCGGGTTGGCCGAACGAGCTAAAGGACTGTGATGCATCAATAGGATCAAATGCAACGCCGACTTTACGATAAAAATTCAACAGATTCGGCCACTGAGCGGCATTAAATATACGTGGAGGCACGTCTGTACGCAGGGTTTCACCATCTTGCACAAAACTCATTGAATGGGCATCCATTCCCAAGGTCAGACTTTTCTCATATATCGTCAACCGGTGTCCGGCACGATTGAAAAGCCAGGCCGCACTCAAACCGGCAATGCCGGTCCCAATTATTCCAATCTTCATATACATTTTCCCATGATGGCGGTTGACTATCTGCGCGACAACTTGACTCGCAGTTTAACCGATGAAATTATCGTCAATGGTCCTAATTGATCTAAGCAATTAGGTATGTTATCCACATATCATCCCGCCTTGAATCCGGGGCATGACATCTTTTTTCCATTATGTTTGGTATGATTCGTAAAGGCAATTCGATTTTTATCTTTTTCATTTTTCCTCCTCGTTTATCTTGGATCATCCGACTTTAATTTTTTAGACGCTCTCTAAAAGTCTCCCCGAAATTCGGGGTGAGACCTTACTTATTCTTAAAGCATTAAGTCCCCCGTCTCCCAAAGTAACAAATCACAACAATTCAGGCCAAAAGAGTTTAAGTGTATAAAAAATAATTATGTGTATTGCGAACATAAGCCCGCTAATCCCATACCATTTCACCAGATTAATTTCTTTTTTTGAAAAATGGCGGGTAATAATTGCAGGATCGTCTATATCTCGAAATACCTTTCGATTTTTATACAATCTCCACCCCCATAAACACATCGTAAGGTGGCTGGTATATAGTGCAGATGAAAAAAAGGCAGGCAAATGCCTGGTAAAGGCAGCATGCTCTTTAAAAGCTATTGTATCTAAAATATTTGTCTCTAATTCATACCGTTTAACAATAAATTTTTTGACTTTAAAGATCATATAAAAAAGATATATTATCCAGAAACATCCACTTAAAGTAAAAATATTGACTACTGATTCAATCATTTCGTTCATAGCTAGTTTATAAATAAATCATCAATTGAATGGTAAAATTTAGTCTGAACAGAGGTGCCAATATCATAAGTTTGTCCGCCAAACCAATTACCAGCGTCCATACCTATTAACCCGCCTGCCGAAGCACAAATAAATACAGCTACAAACATACCAAAAGGGCCTAGCCCCAATATAAATACTATTCCTAAACCTGCATACATTCCAAGATGTGCTCCGCCAGCACCACCCAAAACACCAAATCCTTCTTCAAAAGCCCTTTTAGCTCTCAACTCCGTTGGAGCTGCAGCAACACTGGCAACACCTAAAATTGCAGGTATGTACCATGTGGCAGCTCTACCAACGCCTTTAAGCAGATTGAGTCTGCCATTAAGCTGCTTTACGGTAGAATTAAGATATTTTGATGAGTTGCCCCATTTTTTAAGAGGCATTGATATATGTTTTCTAAAATGCCGTGCTGTACCAAAGTGTGCATTAGGATTGACAGAGGTTAAGTTGAGTTTTGCCAGTAAATGTTTAGGGACATTGTTGAGGTGACCCATTAACTGAGTATATTTAGGGCTGGCTTTTAGAAACTGTTGTATTTTTGCTAAGTCAGAAGCCTTTTTGGAATGAACAATTTTAGAACCGAATTTTTCAATGATTTCAAGATATAGCTCACGCATTAAACCGTTTATTGTATTTACACCCAAAATTCCGGCAGAAGCATGACCTGACGCGCCTGCAACTCCATATCCTGCACCTTTGATAGCATCATCAAAATCGACAGCAGCACCTTCATTTTTAAGTGATTCTACTATCTGGGCCATGGTAAAAGCAGGTTCTGCTCCGACATCGTCACACATATTGTTAAGGTTGATATCTATATGCCGAAACCAATGCTCAATATTTGGCTTGGCAGACAGCCATTGTCTTACTTCCGAATAATTTCTAATGGTAGGAGAAATTTCTAAAGCTGTTTTAAAAGGGGGATTGTTATTAGGCAAATAGTTCATTAAGCAAGGATTTTTGAAAATAAGAACAGCCCGCTTACTGCTTAAAGACATGTTGTGAAACCGACCTTTTGAAAACATATACTCGGCAATAACATCAATGCTCTGGCAGCCATTACAAAAGTAAATAGAATGTGCATAACTCTGTGGCTGCTGCAGAGCAATGGGAATTTTAGCAAGAGCATTTTCCCATATTTTATTGTCAGGCACATGTTCATTCAATTTATCTGGAATCAGGATATGTTCACCTGGATAAATCCGATCCAAATTACTTATATGAGGATTTAATTTACGCACATCAGATAGCCACTTAAAAACACTATTACCGACTATGCCTCTTTTAGATTTAAGTATCCGGTTTATATTATCACCGGGTTTGATTTGTACAGACTCTGCCATTGCATATCCTTAATTTATAAAAAGTTGTGTCATTTTCTTTTCAATACGCACTTTTTCCCAATTCGGTTCATTTTCTTAAACATAAAGCCGAGCTGAGCCGCAATTTTGATGTGATAATGGGCCGCTTTCGGCCTGATTATCACTGTGAAATTGTCCATTCAAGTTATTGGTCAGCGGGAGCGCTGACCAATAACTTGAATGATTTCCGCTCAGCTCGGCAACGTTGCCAATCAGCCGCGCGGCTTTTTGCGCCGGGTGCATTAGTCTTGTTAAGTGGCAGTTATAGGAAGTCAATAATTTTACTTATTGCTTTGTCCATATGATTTATCAGTGTAAAATGATCCTCACCTCGAACAATATGTAATTCTGCGTTACTGAGTATTTTACTCGCTTGAATCATATCCTCACGAGAAAAACAATTCTCAGCAACGATTAGTAGTGTTGGAATTCTAATTCTTGATAGTAATTGTTTGAAAGATCCCCATTTGGCTTCTTGCGTCCGAAGAGCTATTAACGAGCTGGTATGAACATTTTCCAGGCGGAATCCCATAGGAGCAGGGACATCCATTAGTGATTCCCATAGCTCTCGCCACTCAGTCCTTCCTATGCGAAGAGTAGAAATTACGATACCATTTGACAAGTCAACATTGGAGTTTACCTCAAAACCTCCTAAAATAAGCCCCATCAATCTCTCCGGATAATATTCGGCAACACCCAACGCAATTTTTGCTCCAAGTGAGTATCCGTAAATATACGCCTGATCAACATGTATTTGATCTAAAACAGAAACAATATCCGAAGAAAGTTTTTTTAGCGTATAAGCTTCTGAAGCTGTAGGTGAACAGCTCTTGCCATGGCCTCGTGGATCAATTGCAATTACTTTATATTTTGCAGAAAGTGTATCAGCATACCCAAACTGAAACCAGGCCTCTAAACTCATTCCAAAACCAAAGAGTAGGACAATGGGCTTGCCTTCTCCAACGACTTTGTAGTTAATGGTATATCCTTCGTTAATTGCAGTATTCGTTTTTTTAATTGTCGGCGTTTGCATTATCACTGAAAGCCATAAGGATAGATATAATTGTTATTATTCCAATGGCTATAGTTGTTTTAAGCATTTTTCTCCAAACTAAATATTTTGTCACTTAACCATTTATTATCAATTCTGTTTTCCCTGATAACTTAATAGAAATAAAAATATCAGGGACAAACCGCTATATAAATCTGTATCCAAAGGGCAAAAAATATCAATCTGAAACGACAAGGGTGCAAAAAGTCAAATGCGCCCTTAAGCCCTGAGAAAAAATTAACATAAAATTTTAAACATAAACAACAAATTTTGATCAATATTAAGGTTTGACGATGCCGGCTGTCTCCCAAGCTTTTTTAAACGGCATTGAATAACAGAAGCACTGCTGGGGGATCAGTTCATATTTTCATGGTTTGACACGGCACAAACGCAGTGTTACAGTCCTTTTCAACTGCATAGTCAATGGATGGCTGGGGGCGCCGAAGGCATTCGGCTGAGAAAAAACAGATAACCCCTGTTTTGACCCTTGGAACCTGATCCGGATCATACCGGCGAAGGGAAGCTTTTTTTCCTTCCCCCGCCCTCTGCGGCATTGCCTAACGATAAGACTAAAGCTGGACGCAAATTATGCTTGAAGTCCTGGATCTGGCCAAGTCATTTGGTTTGCAGGCCGTTTTTAAAAATTTTAATCTGATCCTGCCCCAGGGGCGGTTTACGGTCCTGGTGGGTCCGTCCGGGTGCGGCAAGTCCACCCTTTTTGACTGCCTGACCGGTGTGGTCTGCCCCGACCGGGGCCGGATGGTATGGCAGGGCAATGAGATCAGCCATATTGGGAGCCTTGCCGCCTATATGCAGCAAAAGGACATGCTGCTGCCCTGGTTGACGCTTGAAAAAAACGCGCTTTTGCCGGTACAGGCAAAACCCCGCGCATTGAGAAATATGAAGCAGACCCAAAAGAGACTTGCCCGGATCTTTGAAAAGATCGGACTTACAGGATTCGGGGCCCATTTTCCCTACCAGGTATCCGGCGGCATGCGCCAGCGATGTGCCCTGGCCCGCACCCTGATGTTTGACCGGGAGCTGGTTCTGCTGGACGAACCCCTGTCCGCCCTGGACGCCATTACCCGACGGGAACTGCAAAGCCTGCTGCTCATGCTCCAAAAAGAGTTCGGTAAAACCGTTCTCATGATCACCCATGATATTGAAGAGGCCCTGGCCCTGGCCGATGAGATCATCCTTTTAAGCCCAGCCCCCATGACCATTTTGGAACGGTTCCAACCCAGGGAGGCCAAACCAAGGGATTTCAGCCGCCCGGAATTCATGGAGACCAAAACCCGGATTCTCTCCCGGCTGCTCACGGAAAAGGAGAAGATTCAGCAATGAAATGTTCCGACACGCTTGTCCCGGCCGCCCTATGCCTTGGTATACTTATTTTATGGGAGGTCCTTGTACGGGTTATGAGCATTCCTGCATATATTTTGCCGCCGCCGTCTGCCATCGGCCTTTGTGCCGTGACAAAAGCCGCTTTGATCTGGCCCCACGCCCTGGCCACGGCCCTGGAAATTGTGCTGGGCATTGCGCTTGCACTGGGCACATCCATCCCTTTGGCCATATTCATGTTTGCCCGGCCCGGCATTGAAAAAGGCCTTTCCCCGTTTCTGGTGGCATCCCAGGCCGTACCGGTGTTTGCCCTGGCGCCGCTGCTTGTGATCTGGCTGGGATACGGCATCTGGTCCAAGGTGTTCATGGCCTGGGTGATCATTTTTTTCCCCATTACCGTGAGCCTGTTATCCGGCCTTAAAAGCTGCGACCCTGATTTTCGCAGACTCTTTACCCTTATGGGGGCGGGTTTCCGGATGAAGCTGCGGCTGCTTTACTGGCCCTGGGCATTGCCCCAGTTTTTCGCCGGGCTTAAGGTGGGTGTTACCGTGGCCACCATCGGCGCGGTCATCGGCGAATGGGTGGGCGCCCAGAAAGGACTTGGGTATCTGATGATCCAGTCCAATGCCCGGCTGAATACGGATCTGGTCTTTGCCTGCATTTTATGGCTTTCGGCCATGGGGCTAGGTCTGTGGGCGCTGGTCGGTTTCGCGGAAAGACGAATGGTGACATGGAAAAATAACTAACGGCCATGGGCCGGCCCGGTCTATCAGCACCCCGGCCCGCCCCACAACAAAACATGAAAGAAACTTAGTAACTTA
>JAKSBO010001068.1 GCA_022361095.1 Desulfobacterales bacterium
TGTGTTAACACTGAAATTTTGAGTTTTATTACCAAGGCGAACTGACAGAGGAAGAAATAGCCGAAGGCTGTACAAGACCCGACAACGTTGTTGGCTCATACGCTGTTTATTGCAATAAATCAGGGCATTATAAAGACAAGGACGGCAATACAATTGCGAATTACGGCACAGGTAAAATTGGGCATCTTTACGCCCCGTATTGGACCGATGCAGCCGGTCGAGTTGTAAAAGGTACGCAGGAGATTGTTGACGGGCATTTGATTTTTGCCTTGCCGAACCAAGGTTGGCTTGATTCGGCAACGCTGCCTATAACTCTTGATCCGGATTTGGGGTATAACACAGTCGGGGCGTCCGCAACGGGTTTTAGTGCAAATATACTTTATATAACACCTAAAGTAACAGCCGACATTGGAGGTGCGGTTGAATCCTTTTCTGCATATGGAGAAGGATATAACGGCGGTGGACGGGTAACCCTTGGGTTGGTAACAGTATCCGGTAAGACTGCAACGGTTATTGACGACGGGGCGGGGATGACTGTTATGGGCAGTTCCGGTGTTCGGTCGTGGCATTCTCAGGCCGCCAATAATGGGACGTCACTTGTGGCGGGTACAGACTATAATTTATGCTTTGTGGGTGAAACAGCAAGTACGATGCGTTTTACGTATGATACGGTTGCGGAGCCAAGTTATTATGACGGTTGTACCTATGTTCACGGGGACCTTGGAGCGGCGCATCTTGGTATAACAACCTGGTCAACTCGCGCATGGTCTGTTTATGCAACCTATTCAGCAGGGCAACTGCCTATAATCGGTAACCTTGCCACAACTACCACCCCCATGGGTGCAGGCTTTTCCGGGCAGCTTGGCATCGGCGGCGATATGGACTCCTCCTTAGTAAAATCCAGCATGCTGCAGAAAGGCACCCAGGTGCATCAGGGTAATTTAGTCTCTGCTGTTAACCGACTGCTTCCAGTTCTGGCCGGCAACGCCGGGGTGGCCGGTGAACTGGGTTCACTTCTATCTGCTTCAATTTTAACAGGACAGGGTAGTCTTGCTGTTCAGGGGGATCTGGACGCAGGCTTGGCACCGCTGATCATACGCCTGCTGGCAACAGAGTCCCAGGCAGTGTTTGAAGGAGATCTGGCCGCTGTGTCAGGGAAACTGGATACAGCTATTTTCGGCACCACCGGTATGGCAGGGGATATCTCAACCCAAGTGCTGGCGGCCGCATCACTGGCTGGACAGATCGGTGTCACGGGATCGGCGACCATAAGACTTGCAGGTGTGACGGCCGTGCTTGAAGGGGCACTGGGCGTGTCCGGACAAATTGAAACAACCCTTTATACGGGTATGGATATGCTTGGGAAGCTGGGTATTTCAGGAAATATGGAAGCTGATCTGGCCCCATTTGGCCTTCGGCTGTTGGAAATTATTCAATCAGAGAACATTTACCGGATTATCTTTTCAAGCACCAGCGGGCGGGTGGTGTTCATGGAACCGAAATTCGGCAGAGTAGACATACAAACACTTGATTAAAGGAGAATCAACATGCTTGGACTTAACGTTTCTATTCGGAACGATGCGTTGAAACTTATCCGGGATGCTATTGATGCCGGCACAGGCCCCGGGAAACTTAAATTTTATGCCGGCCCCAGGCCGGAAACAGGCGGCAGCGCAACCACGTTGCTGGGCACCGTGACCTGTTCGGATCCATGCGCGCCGGATCCGGCTGCCGGGGTGCTGACGTTTTCGGCATTCGCGGAAGACCCCGGCGCACCTGCTTCCGGGGTTTGTTCCTGGGCCAGGTTTACGGACGGTAATGATAATTTTGTCACGGATTGCAGCGTGGGTAAAAAGTTCACAGAAAACGGTAACACCACCGCTGACAGCGCTGTGATTACCAATCTGCCGTCTACTGCAAAGATTGATGTAGGCATGGCAGCGTCCAGGCCGGGTATCCCAGAAGGTACAACGGTGTTGTCCGTTGATTCTGTCTCCCAGGTAACACTGTCGAACAATGCTACCGCCACGGCGTCCGGGGTGTCTATTGCCTTTGAAGGCGAAGGTGACATTCTGCTCAACGATAATAATATATCCAGCGGCGGGCCGGTGAGAGTGAGCTCCGGCTCCATCACCGATGGGAATGCTTAATATGAGTGATGTAAAGGTTCCGGACGGGACAGCTTCAAAACACACTTTTTTATTCTTAAATGATGAGGGTAAGGAGGTCCCCGTGGCTGAGTCCGCAAAATACCGGGTGGTGGATCGGAATAATGACGTTGTCCTGGATTGGACTAACATTTCCCCACCAGTTCCCGGACCAATCAAGGTCTCCGGAGAGGCCAACAGGGTAAGGTTTGACAAGGATACTATCCGAAAAATTACCATTGTCGCGCATCACAACGGCGGGGAAACAATCACGGGTGAAATCAAGTATGCTTTAATGGATTTTGGAGGTATTCAGGCCGCTGGGGATCTTTCTAATTAATTAATGATTTGCCTTCATTTATAGAAAAAATTTTGATGATAACGAATTTTGGGGGCCATGCCTAACTATTTGAATTTATAGTGGCGCGTTTCAGATTCTGTCCTGAAATTGTGACCTAAAACAGAACAGAAAATTCATGTTCAAGGACTAAGAAGCCTAAAAAATAGGGGGAAAAGCCAAAAGCCGAATCAAAGGCCTCCCCAAAATCCGTTATAATCAGTTTTTTTTAAAAGGAACCTTCAAAAGGAGAGGTTCTTAACGACCTGGAGAGTGATCTTGTCACATTCTATCGCGTTTTGCAAAACCATTTGGAAGAGTTCTTTAAGCAGTTTCGGTGGCTTTTGACATCCAGGGAGTGGTGGGAAATTGGCAAGCCCAACTTGATACTCGCGGTTTTACAGACATCCAAAAAGCGGCCCGGTATTATTATGTGCAGCGCCAGTGCTTTGGAGGCCGTGTGCGTGCCCGGACATATGGCGTCCAGCCAGGCCGGAAACCACGGATCAACCTGCTTTGGATGGAAAAGGAGCTGTCCGCAGTTCATCTTAGATTGAGCCAGGTGTGGATAGAGAATATGCCGGCCCTCAAACTGGTCCAACGCTATGACCGGCCAGGCAGTTCTTTTACTGTGATTCTCCATACTATGGTTGTCCTGATTACAAGCACAACCTTGTCTTGTAGGACTACATGGCCGTGGCCGAGATACTGGGTAAAATCAAAGGAAAATTCCTGCTCAGCATAAATGATCATCCAGAGATGCGAGAGGTACTTAAAAGGTTTCGGCGGAGGTCTGTATCTCTTTCATACACAGTTGGGAAACGCCAGCCAACTAAGGCCCGGGAATTGTTAATTCAGAGTTATTGATTTGGGTGATAAATTTCGATGAATACAGATTGGGGGAGGTGTTCGACCGTCTTCCCGGTTCCGTCTTATTACCTTATTATATATAGAAAGTTGCCCCGGGCGGCGTAAAAAAAATTGCAAGGGTGGCAGCACATGAAAATCAAAACATCTTTGACAGTGTCAACACGTTTTTATTATCCACTTATAACATGCTTTTGCCCAAATTTATAACGCGTCGCTACATAACTTCTGCACTTCTGCAATATTGGGGTTTATCTTTTGCCGCTGCTGGGGGGGATTGATTTGTCCACTGTGCCGCTCTGGTCCGTCAAGCCGGAGTAGATATTCTGTCTGCAGGGCGGTATTGCCGCCCTGCAGATGCCATGGTGGGTTTAATGTGCCAAAACAAAGGCCCATTGGGAAAGAATGGACGGATACTCAATGATACTGGACTGGATAAAACCGGGCAGGGTGTAAACAGCCTGGTTTTTTATTGCCGGAATTTTGGCCAGGCCGGGATTTTGAGCAAGCCCCAGTGCCAGGGCTTTTTGCACGGCAAACCCGTCACCCGTGATGATTATGGCATCGGGTGCGGCTGCAATTAAATTGTCAAGCTTGCGAATGGAATAATGACCTTTGGACGGTTTCTTTTTGGATTTTACCATTGCATTGCCTACGTTTGTGCTTTTCAATACCGACAAAAGAAACTGATCGGCATAACCGCCCGGGCTTTCCACCCGTAAAAAAGATCTGCCCGAGGATGCCTGGAATACACCGTTAAGAATCACCACCCGTTTTGCAAAGCTCTTTTTTTCTATTTGTTTCATCACCTTTGCCATGTTTTTTTCGTAGTTGTCCAGAAGGGTTTTCGCTTTATCTTTTTTACCCAGAAGGGCCGCCATCTCGTTAACGGTTCGGGCCAGGTCATGGGTATATTCAACAATGGTTACGGATAATCCATGGTTCTCAAGCAGGTCCGCTATTTTTTCCGGGTGCATTTCCGGTACCAGGACACAGAAGGGATCACCTTTTTCAATGATCACTTTTTTTATCTGGTGGGCTTTTGCAAAATCAATTAATGGTTTGGCTTTTTTCTTCTGCAAACAGTTGGGACAGCCCAGAACCTGGCTGGTGTTTTTTAAGGTGTCACACAGCGGCCATAAGGAGCAGCGTACTGACATCGCTGCCGGCAATACCCCAAGATTGTAAGCAATATCCATGAGCCGGTCTCCGATGATGATGACATCTTTTTTTTCAGGGGCCCGGGTGGCGGATGCCATGCAGGGTGCCGTATTGAAAAGGTAGATGCCGGCTGCCAGAACGGCTGTGGCTGTGGCAATTTTTTTATGGACAGGATTGTTTAATGCGTTGGTTGAAGGGTTTGCTTCGCTTTTGATCAACAGGGTGCGCAGCATGTTTAGGCTGAACAGCAAAATCGAGATTAAAATTAAAACTCCGCCGATAATCACAAATTGTTTACCCAAACCTGCTGCTGCCCTGAACTCTTCGGAACCCGGGGCAAATCCCGATGACAGGCCCAGAAATCCGATCATATGAAACCCGATAATCAAAATTAATACGCCGGCAGTGTGACATCCCCAGTTTCCCCAGGCTGCCCAGGAAAGGTATTGCGCCCGGCCGCTGATTTTCGGGGCCAGGTAATATAAAATACCCATAAGAGACGCGCTGAGCCATCCGATAAGACCGACATGGGTGTGAATTTTGGCCACAAAATAACCGAAAAACGTTTTTATCTGGTCTTCGGGGATATGAAACATGGTCGAACAAATTGATTTTAGCTGGAATTTTAAAGGAAACATCAGTCCTTCAACACAGCAAAACAAAAGAAAAAATAAAGAGGTGATAATAAACAGTTTAGCCATTCTTTCGGGCATATCATTTTCTCCTTACAACAAAATATGAAAGTTACTGAGCAACTTATCCTCGATAATCCGGTTATTGCTTCTTTTAAATAACGGCCATGGCCGACCTGGTCTTTCGCCGATGTGGGGCCACAAAAAATAATGAAAGAAACTAACCCGTTAGTTTCTTTCATATAAAGACTATGGGTTAAAATCGGATGCTGCATCCCGCATAAGCACTGGCAGGTTCCACATAGGTTTCACCTTCATATGCTTTTTTTTCATTCAAAAGATTGTCAATACCGGCGAATGCCCGTATCCGGTTTGAAAAATCCTTTGCAAAATAA
>JAKSBO010000393.1 GCA_022361095.1 Desulfobacterales bacterium
CTTTGGGAAAAACAATCGATACCGACTTCTGTGGGGACGTCAAAGGCGGAATTTTCGGCATCATCCCTGTTAAAATCACTGAATTTACTTCCGGCAGGCAGTGCATAACCATTCGTCCAAGAATCATTTTGATTGTCCATGGAAAGTGTCAGTCTTGCGGTGAACCTCTCTGTGGGGGTGTATAAAAGGTAGCCGCTCAATTGCTGTTGATCGGATTTATTCCCGTCCGAATCCAGTCCGGGATAGGTGTTGTCGATCCACCCGTCATCCTGCTCATATTTTCCGTTGATGCCCATATAAAGTCTATTTTTCATCAGGGAACCGTTCATGTTGAATATGCCCTGCATGTAATTGTCGCTGCCGTATTCGGCGCCAACCATACCATGCCAGTTGTTTTCCGGCTCTTTGGTGACGATGTTGATAACCCCGCCAATGGCGTCCTTTCCATATAATGTCCCTTGGGGGCCGCGCAGCACCTCGACACGCGCCACATTGGCCAGGGAGGCATCAAAGCCATAGCGGCTGATAATGGGAACGCCGTCAATATAAATGACCACCGGATTTTTATTGGTGAACATGGAAGGGTTCAGTCCCCGGAAACTGACCGCGTTTCCATGTACGCCTTCCTCGGCAGCCATGTTGGGTATCTCCCTGATCAGATCGGGAATATCGGTAATTCCCTTCTCTTCCAGAATGATTTCATCCATGACAGTGATACTTTGGGGGACTTTCTGGAGATCCTCCTCTATTTTATTGGCGGTAACGGTAATACTTTGGGTTTTTGCTACTGCCGTCTCTTCCGCATCTTTGGCCCACAAGGGGGCCGGGGGTAAAAGCAGGTTGCAACATAAACACCAGGACAACATCAGCAGGGCTTTTTTTCGATACATCTTTAACTCCTTTTAATTTTAGACCTTGCGGTAAAAGTTAGAGCTGACTAACACAAAGTGGTAGTGATTTCTACCCGGATCGGGAGCATTAATGCCCGGATCGGGAATTAATTGGGGGCTGAGAAATAAATGGCACAGATGCGGTGCCGGTGTTCGGTTTGATGGGGGCGGATGAAAGATCGGGCTTGCTGAAGAAAACCGCCGGGACGGTGAATTGCGCATCGTCCCGGCGGTTTAGAACAAAGTTCCCGGCTTCAATATGTTTTTAGAAGGAAAGAAAAGCGCAATTTACCCCAACAAAATGGGGGGGGTAGAATGCTTAAAGTCGTTATTGATTGATATAAAGCAAATATTATGAATAAAACTCAGGGGCCTGCTTTACCTGCTTCCAGGCTTCGGGATCATGTCCCGTCACCACCCGGACCCCTTGGGACTGTTCAAAAAAACGCATACGGTCCACCGAGCGGACCGTTTCGCCTGCGTTCCAC
>JAKSBO010000090.1 GCA_022361095.1 Desulfobacterales bacterium
CCTTTTGCCGAACAGTTTCCCGACCGGTTTATCGACGTAGGAATTGCCGAACAGCATGCCGTCACCTTTGCCGCAGGCCTTGCCGCCAAAGGGGCAAAGCCCGTGGTGGCCATCTACTCTACCTTTTTGCAGCGCGGCTATGACCAGATTCTCCATGATGTCTGCATTGACGGCCATCCTGTAATTTTTGCCCTGGATCGTGGCGGCATTGTGGGTGAAGACGGCCCCACCCACCACGGATTATTTGATTTTTCCTATCTTCGGTCCATACCGAATATAACCGTTATGGCCCCCATGGATGAAAATGAACTGGCGCGGATGATGCATACCGCCGTGGCTCACCATGGCCCAGTCGCCCTGCGTTATCCGAGGGGTGCGGGCCAGGGCGTTGATGTTGATTACAATGCCAAAGCCATGGACATTGGCAAAGCAAAGATACTTCGTACAGGCGATGATCTCCTGCTCATCGGCATCGGCCGCAGTGTCAATGATGCCATGGATGCCGCAGAACAATTATCCGCCCGGGGCATTGAAAGCACTGTGGTCAATGCCCGGTTTGTCAAGCCTTTGGATGCAGATCTGATCCTTGATCTTGCCGGAAAGATCAAAAAGATGGTAACCATTGAAGAGCATGTGCTGGCCGGCGGTTTTGGATCAGCCGTTCTGGAACTGATCTGTGACAACGGCCTTTCAGGGTGTGTCGTCAGCCGGGTGGGAATTAAAGATCAATTTGTTGAACACGGCAGCCAGAGTGAACTTAGAAAGGATTACGGCATTGATGCCCAGGCGGTTGTTTCAGCAGGATTAAAGTTGTGCAGTGAAACATAAAATGGTCAGAAAACGCCTGGACCAGGCTTTAGTCGAACAGGGCGTCATACGCTCAAGGGAGCGGGCCAAAGCCATGATCATGGCCGGAAAGGTCCTGGTCAACGGAATCAAAATTGATAAGCCCGGCACCCAGGTGAACCACGATGCCCGGATTGAGGTTAAGGCCCCGGATCACCCCTATGTGAGCCGGGGCGGGCTTAAACTTGAAAAAGCCCTGCTAAGCTTTCCCGTATCTGTTCAGGATGCGGTTTGTCTGGATATCGGCGCCTCCACAGGCGGGTTCACCGACTGCCTGCTGAAATTCGGGGCTAAAAAAGTATTTGCCGTGGATGTGGGGTACGGACAGATAGACTGGTCCCTTCGACAAAACAGCCGGGTGGTGGTCATAGAGCGAACCAATATCCGCCATCTTCCCTATGAAGCCATCGGCCGGCCTATGGATGCGGTGGTGGCGGATACCTCTTTTATCTCTTTGAAAACCGTTATCCCGTCGGCGGAACAATTCATGAGGCACGGTACGGACATCCTGGCCCTGATCAAACCCCAGTTTGAAGCGGGAAAGGAAAATGTGGGCAAAGGGGGCATTGTAAAAGACCCTGAAATCAGAAACCTGGTAAAACAGGATATTATTCAATTTTTCAGTAACAGGGGATACAAGGTGAACGGCACCGTTACCTCGCCGGTTTTGGGCGCAAAAGGTAATGAGGAATACGTAATATCTTTAGTTTATCAAAAAAAATAAAATAATTCTGTCCTTTTTATCCCATTTTGATTATTAGAGTATTGTTATTTTTTATATGAAAGTTGATAAATTACTTTCATGTTTTGCTGTGGGATGTGTCTGGGTGTTGATATCCCAGGTCAGCCCATGGCCAAGATTAATATGCTAAAGGAGCCGTAATGAGCGAAGAGATCAAATCCATGAGGAATGTGGCTTTTGCGGGCCATGGAGGTGCAGGCAAGACTACTCTTGCTGAGGCTATGCTTTTCAAAGCCGGGGTAACAAACCGCCTTGGCAAGGTTGAAGAGGGAAATACCGTAATGGATTTCCAGCCCGAAGAAACCAAGAAGCAGCAAAGTATTAATACGTCATTTATTAAATATACGCATGACAAGCATGTCGTTACATTAATGGATACCCCCGGGGACCAAAATTTCTTTTCTGCTGCCAAAACATGTTTTCCTGTAGCCGACAGTATGGCTTTTGTCATTGATGGTGTTGGCGGGCCTTCCGCCATGACCGAGGAAGCAGCAGTTTCAGCCCTGGAGTATAACCTGCCTGGTTTTGTTATCATTAACAAACTTGACCGTGAACGTTCTGATTTCGGCACGGCAGTTGCCGCGTGCGATGCGTCTCTTAAAAAGAAAGTCATACCCGTATGCTATCCAATCGGGGCAGAGGACGGGTTTAAAGGCCTTGTAAATATCGTTACCGGCGAAGCCTTTGAATATGACGCCGACGGCAAGGCGACAAGAATAGATATCCCTGCGGATATGGCAGATGAAATTGCCGCTGACAAGGAAGAATTCGTTGAAAATATCGCAGAGCTTGATGATGATCTGCTTGAAAAATATCTGGAAGGCGAAGAACTGAGCGAAGAAGAGATTAAAAGCGCTTTCAGAAAAGGCGTTCTTGATGCCCAGTTTTATCCGGCCATCTGCACATCCGCCGCAAAGATGATCGGCATTGATGTGGTATTTGGTTTTATTAATGACTATATGCCCTCCCCCCTTGACCGCGGCGCATGGATTGCCAAAGATGCCGATGGAAACGATGTGGAAGTGGTACCTGACCCCGATGCCGAATTCACAGGGTTTGTATTTGCCACCATTGTTGACCCCTATGCAGGACGCCTTTCCCTTTTCCGGGTCATTTCCGGAACACTTGGCAAGGAAGGCAACATCCTCAATGTGACCAAGGACAACAAGGAACGGTTTTCACAGCTTCTTGAAATTGCCGGTAAAGAACAAAAACAGATTACCGGTGCACTGCCCGGTGCCATTGTCGCCGTTGCAAAATTGAAAAACACCCTGACGGGAGATACCCTGACCGAGGGCAAAAATATTCAGATTCCGGCCCCGGCCCCCTTGCCCCCGTGCATCTCTTTTGCCATTTCACCCAAGTCCAAAAGCGATGAAGATAAAATTCATGAAGCCGTACGTAAAATCCTTGAAGAGGATACCGGCCTGACCCTGCGTCGCGAAGAAGAGACCCGCCAGACCATTTTGTCCGGGCGCGGCCTGGTTCATATCGAAATTACGGCGGAAAAAATCCAGCGTAAATTCAATGTGGGCATGGACATTGCCACCCCCAAGGTGGCCTTTCGTGAAACCTTTAAGAAAAAGGTCCGGGTCCAGGGCAAACATAAAAAACAGTCCGGTGGCCATGGTCAGTATGGTGACTGCTGGATCGAACTTGAACCCCTTCCCAAAGGCTCCGGTTATGAGTTCGTGGATAAGATTGTGGGCGGCGTGATTCCCAGAAACTATATTCCTGCGGTTGAGGCAGGTATCCGGGAGGCTATGCAGAAAGGTATCCTGGCCGGATTTCCGTGCGTGGATTTCCGTACCACCCTGGATTTTGGGTCCTACCATGCGGTTGACTCTTCGGAAATGGCGTTTAAAACAGCCGGTTCCCTGGCGTTTAAAAATGCTGCGGCCGAGGCCAAAGCCGTTTTACTTGAGCCCATCATGAAAGTATCGGTCAAGGCACCCGATGATGCGACAGGCGATATCATGGGTGATATGAACTCCAGACGCGGCCGGGTGCTCGGTATGGACTCCGAGGGTGACAAACAGATCATCAACGCACTTGTCCCCATGTCTGAAATGCTTCGGTATGCGCCGGATTTGGGTTCCATGACCGGTGGCCGCGGAACCTTCACCATGGAATTTGAACAATATGATGAAGTACCGCCTGATCTGTCCAAAAAAATTATTGACCAGGTCAATGCTGAAAAAGATAGTTAAGATGTATATCTAAACCATTGGGGGCACCTGATGGTTTGCTGAATAAGCCGTCCGGGTATCGTTCCGGACGGCTTTTTTATTTGCAGATTCATATGCCCGATGCGTCACTTAGTAACGTTATATTTTCTTATGTAACGTTACTTTATTTAACACTTGATCCCTTTCTATTATTTAAAAATTTTTTATTCTCCATGATTTCAAGTAGATAATAAAGTTTTTTTGCTTCGCCTAAAAACATATCATACTTTGGCACAGACTGTGATTTGTCTTGATACTTAGTTTAATAGTTACAGGCTGTCCAGGTTTTCACCGTGGTTTCAGCCTGTTAAAAAAATCATAATATCTTAGCCAGTTACACAGACTTTCACATTAAAGAACAATTAAGGGAGTTTTAAGTAGTGAAAAAAAAAGTACTGATCATTGGTGGCGTTGCATGTGGTCCCAAAGCCGCTTCCCGGATTAAACGACTCAACCCCGACGCTGAAGTAACCATTCTTGAAAAAGGAGAATTGCTCTCCTATGCAGGGTGCGGGTTGCCCTATTACATTTCCGGAGAGGTAAAAAATGATAGTGAACTGATGACAACACCGGCGGGCGCAGTCAGAAATCCTGATTTTTTTAAGATGGTTAAAGATATTCAGGTCAAAAACCGCACCCTGGCCGAAGCCATTGACCGCGAAAATAGAATTGTCAAAGCCGTTGATCTTTCGACCGGCAACCCCGTTGAATATGAATATGACAGCCTTGTCCTTTCCGTGGGAAGTCAATTTAAAAAACCGCCGTTTCCCGGCATTGATCTGACCGGTGTGCACTTTCTTCAAACGGTTGAGGATGCAAAAGGCATCAGAGATGAAAGCGGACCCCTGGAAGGGAAGAATGCCGTGGTGATCGGTGCGGGACTTATTGGGCTTGAGGCCACGGAATCTTTAAGGGCCCAGGGAATGAACATTACCATGATTGAAATGTTAGACCAGGCCATGGGAAATATGTTTGACCATGACATGGTGTTTCATCTTCACAATGAACTTAAGAAAAACAATGTTGTGCTCAAAACCCTGGAAACGGTCCGGGAAATCAAAGGCAATGACCAATCGGCCGTACAATCCGTTGTTACGGACAAGGGGGAATACCCTGCGGATCTGGTGCTGGTCGCTGTGGGTGTGAACCCCAATACCCAGCTTGCAAAAGAGGCCGGCCTTGACATTGGCGAAACCGGTGCCATCCGGGTGGACGCTTCCATGCGGACGTCGGACCCCGATATTTATGCCGGTGGTGACTGTGTTGAAAACCTTTCCATTATCACGGGAAAACCCATGTTTGCCCCCATGGGCTCTACTGCCAACAAACACGGCAGAGTCATCGGCGATAATATTTGCGGCATATCTTCAGAGTTCAAGGGGATTTGCGGTACGGCCATCTGCCGGGTTTTCGGCATCAATGTATCCAGAACAGGCTTGACCGAAACGCAGGCCAAAGATATGGGGTATGACTGCGTTACCGTATTAAGCCCTGCCCCTGACAAACCCCACTTTCTTGACGAGGCCAAATTGATCGTTATTAAACTGGTGGTGGATAAAGCGACCCATAAACTTTTAGGTGCCCAGATTGTGGGCCCCGGCGATGTGGCAAAACGCATGGAAGTGGTTGTGGCCAATATTTCATCCGGAGCCAAAGTAACCGACATTGCCCAGTATGATCTGGCCTATGCCCCGCCCTTTTCCCCGGCCATGGACAATATCATCACAGCGGCCAATATTGCTGAAAACAAACTTTACGATATCGGCAGTTCCCTGTCACCTGTTGAGGTCCAGGCCAAAATAGAAAACGGCGATGATTTTATATTCCTTGATGTGCGCTCCCCCAAAGAGTTCGAGGAGATGCGCATTGAAGATCCCAGGGTTAAGCTGGTCCCCCTGGGTCAATTGAGAAATCTTCTTTCCGAGTTGCCCATGGACAAGGAGATCATTGCGTTTTGCAAAATCTCTCTGCGTGGTTATGAGGCCGAACGTATTTTAAAAGGGGCAGGCTATACAAACATAAAATACATGGACGGCGGTGTGGTGTGCTGGCCATATAAAAAATTCGTTGCATAAAAAATTATTGGTTCGGGCTAAAGCAGACGCTTGTCTAATCCGCAACGGTCTGCGGCGGCCCGGTCCAGCATATGTGCCAGTGCTTTGGGTTTTCCGGGGAAGAACCCAAAGGTTTTCATCCACACCTCTTCATCTTCCATGCAAAAATAGACGGCAACACCGGGGGCCACCTGGCGGAACACGGCCGCAAGGCGCTGGTACATGGCAATGCGCAAAGGTTTAAAATAACGCATTTTATTGTCAAGCCCCGTAATAAATTCACCATACGGAATGGTTGAATCGGGAAACCGTGCCTCAATGATGGATTTGAGATGGGGCATAAACCTGAATGTCCCAATTGAAATCCATACAACATCTTCGGGACCGACATGGTCAAAGATGGCTTCAATCACCTTTTCATACGCATTTTCACATCCGGGATAAAGAAAAATGGGATCAAAATGAAAGGCCACCCGGAAACCCTTTGACACGGCTTTGGCAGCAGCCTTAAGCCGGGCGGCAAGGGTGGCCGTGCCCCGCTCTTGGGCGGCAATCATCTCCGGGGTATTTACGGACCAGGACAAAATGGTCTTTTGATTGTGGGCCAGGTTTAAAAGAGAGTCTATATTGACGGTTTTTGTTTTCAGCTCAAGAATTGCCCGGTCCTGGGCCGCAAATCTTTCAACCAGAAATTTGGGCATCAAACTGACCGGTTCCCAGATCAGGGAGTCCGTGTACTCTCCTGTGCCGATGCGCATAATCGTGTCCCCGGAAAAAACCGGGTTCAATGCAGCAGCGTACAGGTCAAAGCCTGCAAAGTATTGAAGTACCGGGGGATGAAAATAGGCCTGCAGGATGCAGTAGGAACAGTCCATGGTGCAAAAGGTGCCGCAATGCAAAATGGTGTAATCACAGCAGGTGTAGTGGCTGGTACCGGGGCACTGGCGGATCAGGGCGCCCTTGTTTGTGGTAATGTACAGCACCTTTTTGGCAAATCCCACAGGGTCGTTTGCCTGATTAATCAGGTCGTACACAGGTTTTGAGTCTGTAACCGTCTCCGGTGCTGTTTTCACTTTTGAGATCAGGTACTCAATTTCCGGTGTCGGATCAAGATCCTTGTCTATAAATACCCGTGCCGGCCGAATCATATTTTATTGTCCACAAGATCTTTGAAGTCAGGCAGATCGATAAGTTCAGCCAAGCGGTTGAGGCGCGTTCTAAACTCATCCACGTTTTTAAATTCCATTTGCATGGCATAAACCATTCCCTCAAAATTTTCAGGCACTGACAGTTGAAGCCCGGGATCCAGTCCAAGGGCATTGATACGCTCACGGGCCCGGTCCTTGGCTGCCGTCAACGCTGGAAAACGTCTTTGGGCAAGAAACGCCTTGAACTGTTTGCCAAGGGCGCTCATATCCCGATGCACGTTAACTTCCGGGCCACGGCCTGCATCAGTGCTTAGGGGGCTTTCCCGGATAAGTTCTGCAAGACTGATTTTTTCCAGGGCGCATATCTCCTTTGCCCATGAAATAATTTCCGTCTGAATTCCTGAGGATACCTTGATCCGGGAAAAAAGATGTAAAAACGCCGTTTGGGTATCTGCATCCATGGAGACAAGATTTTTACACGCCTTAATGGATATCTTGTTCTGATCCAGAAGCTCGAGAACAGCATCAGGCATTGCGTTGATACATGCAAGCGTATTGATATATCCGCGATTCAACGGTCTATTAAAGATAGCTGCGGCATTTTTTGCGATATCTTTTGCATCCATAAAACGCAATAAAAGCCCTGTGGCACGAATGAGCTCGGAAGCGGTCAGTTCCCGTGAAAATGCATTTTCGGTCACGGCGGACAGGGCCGCATCGAGTTGCTGTTCCGGGGGCACCGCGCGGCAGGTGATCCGTGAAAGTCCGGCATGCCGGGCAGCTTCAATCCGCCTGAACCCGGACACCACAATGTATTTATCCTTTTTAAACAAGACCAGAGGGGCCACCACGATGCCTTGCCGGGAGATGGAAGCCGATAAAGGTTCAATATCATAGTGGGGCCCTGTAATGCGAAACCCGGTGTCTGAAAGGTCAATCTCAGACACCGGGATATCAGTAAATGTCATGGCGGTCATGGATCAAATGGTTTTTCCGGTCAGCCGGGTAAAAATTTCCTTGTAGGTATTGCTGGTATTGTCAATGACCTCCTGGGGCAGTTTGGGACCCGGCGGGGTTTTGTCCCAGCCTGAATTGGTCAGCCAGTCCCTGACGGTTTGCTTGTCAAAACTTTTCTGCCCTCTGCCGGGGACATAATCGTCCAAGGGCCAGAACCGGGATGAATCCGGGGTCAAAATTTCATCAATCAGGATGATTTCGCCATCAAGCAGGCCGAACTCAAATTTTGTGTCCGCTATAATAATGCCTTTTTCCAGGGCAAAGGCTGCGCCGCGGTTGTAAATTTCAAGACTTAAATCACGCAGTTTTTCTGCGGTCTCTTTGCCGAGAATGTTTGCGGCCTCATCAAAACCGATATTGATGTCATGATCACCTATTTCAGCTTTTGTGGACGGGGTAAAAAGCGGTGCTTCAAGTTTGTCGGACTCCTTAAGCCCCTGGGGCAGCTTGATATTGCACACATGGCCTTCGGATTGATAGGATTTCCAGCCCGACCCCGAAATATAGCCCCTGACAATACACTCCACAGCCATGGGCTCGGCTTTTTTGACCAGCATGCTCCGGCCTTCAAGTTTGTCCTTGTATTTCTGAAACGCTGCCGGATAATCATTTACATCCGTGCTGATGATATGATTTTTAACGATGCTCTCCATCTGTTTAAACCAGAACACTGAAATCTGGTTCAACACCTTGCCCTTATCCGGGATGGCGTCGGGCAGCACCACGTCAAACGCGGAAAGCCGGTCGGTTGTCACCATGAGCAGGGCATCGCCCGTATCAAAAATGTCCCTGACCTTTCCTTGTCTGATCAGCGGCAATCCTTCGTATTCAGTTCCGGGTATAATGCTCAAGCTTTCCTCCTGTGCTTACAATTTAATTTAAAATTTTCACGGGTAAACTACCACACCATGATTCATTTTTCCATCAGACCGGTAAAAATAACCTTGAAAACTGTTTTTTCAAGGCCGGCTTTTCTCGGCATAAAACGTTCTATGAAAGAACCAATAAGTTGCTATGTTCATTTCATGTTTTGTTTTGGGTTGGGCCTGGGCGTTGATAGGCCAGGCCGGCCCATGGCCGTTAATTGAATTCTCCAAAAAGGTCCCGCGGTCAAGGATTAAAATTTGCATCCAAGATTTAAGTCATCGTCAAAATTTACAATTTTGGCCGGGCGGTAAGATAACCAAGTGGTAATATACAACTATATCGTTTTCTGATGAAATGTGATAATAATAAGGTTTAACTTAATTCAAAATTAAAGGTTTCTAAATGGAAAATAAAGTTGACCCAAAAACTCCCAAAGTCACCAAAAAACTAACCAAAAAAGACTTTTTGGTGCCGGCAGGGAAAGCCAAGGTCAGTTCCTCCAAAGCCCTTGTTAAATCTGATCCCATTCAAAGTTACCTTAATGAAATCAATCGATATAAACTTTTAACCCGGGAGCAGGAAATAGAACTGGGCCGGCGGATTCAGGAAGATAACGACCAGGAAGCCGCTTATATTATGACCACGTCCAACCTGCGTCTGGTGGTAAAAATTGCTTTGGAATTCCAACGCATCTGGATGCAGAACCTTCTTGATCTTATCCAGGAAGGCAATATCGGTCTTGTCCGGGCCGTCAAAAAGTTTGACCCGTATAAAAACGTTAAATTCTCATATTATGCATCGTTTTGGATCAAGGCATATATCCTCAAATTCATAATGGACAACTGGCGAATGGTCAAAATCGGGACCACCCAAGGGCAGCGCAAGCTTTTTTTCAGATTAAAGAAAGAGAAACAATTGCTTATTGAGCAGGGCTTTGACCCTAAACCCAAATTGCTGTCCGAGCGGCTCGGCGTATCTGAAAAAGAGGTGGTGGATATGGATCAGCGGCTGGCCAACTGGGATCTCTCCCTGGACGAACCGCTTAAGGACGATTCAAACACAGAACGCATAGAATTCATAAATGTTGACTCGGATTCCTCCGAAGACCGTCTGGCAAAAAAAGAGATCGAAGATATCCTCTACACCAAGGTGGATAAATTTAAGAAAACCCTGAACGACCGTGAACTGGATATTTTTGAGCGCAGAATTTTTTCCGATTCTCCCCAAACCCTGCAGGAAATCGGCGAAGTCTATAGCATCTCAAGGGAGCGGGTCCGGCAGATTGAAAACAATATCATCAAAAAAATGAAGGCATATTTTAAAAAGGATATGCCCGATTTTGACATGTATGACCATGACCAGTAATGGTCTTTCCCAAGCGTTTAAAAAGGCATACCGTCCATGAAACACCTTACCGTATGTACCCTGGCCCTGGTTTCAGTCTTAAGTTTTTTTCCCGTTTCAGGCTGTATCAAGGCGCCGGGTCCTGTCGACCCGGAAAAAACCGGCAGCAAAAAGGTTGCCGATCAGGCAGCGGCTTTGAGCAAAGACAGTGATCTCCAGGCGTCTTATTACTATCTTATGGCCCGGCGCCACGAGAGTAAAAAAGAACCTGTCCAGGCACAAAAAGCCCTGAAAAAGGCCATTGAAAAAGATCCGGGCTCAAGTTTTCTGCAGCGCGAGTACATCATCTCTCTGGAGCAAGAAAAAAAATCAGATCAGGCCCTGGCCCTGGCCCAGGATCTGGCCGGAAAGTATCCGGATGATGTGGAAAATCTGATCCTGCTTGCCCGGCTGAAAAAAGGGGATGAAAAGGACATGACGCGCCTGCTGGAGCGGATATTGCAGCTTGCCCCCGAGGAGAAAGAGACCTTTTTAAGGCTGGGTAAATTGTATTTGGATGAGGGCATGACCCTGAAAGCCATGAACTTGTTTTCCAGGATGGCAAGCATATTTCCCGACTATTATGTTGCCTATTTCTATCTGGGAGAGACCCAGCGCATGGAAGACCGGTTTGAAGCGGCCAGGTCTTCCTATCTTAAAACCATTGAACTTGAGCCCGATCTTTTGGAACCCCGGTTCCGGCTGGTCGATGTGTATAAAGCCCTGGGTGAAAAAAAAAACAAGGTAAAAATCTTCGCGGTTCTCAAGGAGCTTCTTGATTCAGACCCCGGAGACGACAGGGCCCTGGTTGAACTTGGCCTGCTCCACTACAACACCAAAGACTATGAAAGTGCCGATGAAGTGTTTGCCGAACTTGGCAGGGAAATCCGGAAAAATCCGGACCTGGTGGTCAATATTGCCCAGACCCTGATCCCCGAGCATAGATACCAGGACGCTGTAACGGTATTGTCCCAGGTCAAAAAAGCGCTGCCCGGAAATGCCAACATCAATTTTGTTCTGGGTATGGCCTATGAAGGATTGGAAAAACCGGATAAGGCCATTGAGTATTATCTTAAAGTCACCCCGGATCACCCCCAGTATAAAAAAACAATTCTAAGCATTGCTTTTCTGTACAGGGATATGAACCGCATCGAAGACGCCGTTCGATTTTTGGAACAGCACCACAGGCAAAGCCCG
>JAKSBO010000882.1 GCA_022361095.1 Desulfobacterales bacterium
AGTTTCATAGTTTTTTTGGGCGGCCTCAAGGCTTTGTTCGTCCTCTGACAGTGGAACATCGATCCCCTGGCCGTTACCGTCATTTTTGCCTGTCCCGGTATGTTGGGAAATCTGGGAGTCAAGAATACCAATGGAATTTTTCGTTTCCCGCAGAAGGGTCGTTTTGTCGGTAAGTTGCTGTTGCATACGGTCAAGGGTCCGCAAATTTGTTTCAAGCTCGTCAGGTAGACCCCCGAGATATTTTGCTCTGAATGCAGCAAGCTTCTGCTCTTTTTCCTCAAGCCGTTTTTTCGTTTTCTCCAGCTCTGAGTCAAGAAATTCACTGGTGCCTATGGCTTGAGCCTCCCGGACTTTAAGGTTCTCGTCCATAAAGTATGATGCAAGTGTGTTGGCGATTCGCATTACCCGCTGGGGTTCACTGCCGGCAAAAGAGATGGAGAAGGCTTCCGAACCGCCTCTGGACCGTTCAATTTTTACTTTTATCTGTTTTCTCAAATCAGCAATTTTATCTTCCTGGTACATGCCGGTGTTGTCTTCGTACAAACCAAACTGGTCAATGATCTGTTCGAGATTGCTGCGGCTCAGAACTTGCTGGGAGATGGTGCTGATCCGTTCACCGATACTGGAAGAGACAACGGATTTTATATAAGAGGTGGGAACCCGCTGGGGCTGAACAAGGATCATTGTACTGGCCTCGTAGGTTTTATTCGCCGTCAGTGTCATTCCAAGCCCCAATGTCAAGGATATACACAAAGGAATGATCAAAAACCAACGTCCCCGGATAAGGACATCAATAATGTAGTCGGGTTTAATTTGAGTCTGGGATTGGAACGGGTCTGTCATAATCATTCCTGAACAAAACTGAAATAATTTTTATCGTAAAACATAAAAATACCAGGTTTTGTTATTTTTCTCAATATTTTAATCCACGTAAAAAAGTTTTCTGTGACGATTGGTGGCCATTATAATGGATTGTTTATTTTTACCCGGTACAAAGGGTCTCCCACAAGCACCTGTTTCCAGGAGATACACGGCAGGCTGACCAGATAGGACTCTGCCAAGGTTAACTCACCCCGGGTCAGAAAATCAAAAAAAATTTCCGGCAGAGGAAAGGACTGGACATAGGGCTCTCCCACAGGGCCGATGGTACCGGCAATGCCGTTATCCAGCATTTTTTTGCACCATACATTACTGCTTTTTTTCTTCAGGGTCTTGCATTCCGCACTTGCAATATGATACCCGACCGCCCCTTTTTCCCAGGTAAAGGCATCCACGTAGTTGGCAAGGCTATACCACCCGCAGTAAAGGGATGCATTGGGGCATTCTCCGGTCTGGAATAAAGCCTTTTTATTATCCAGCACTACCTTTAACCCCTCTTTGCTTAAACGGGCCGCCGCGTTATGAATGGATTTATCATAAAGCCCATATCCTGAAACATTTTTTCCCCCAGGATCTTTCCATCTGGCATCAAAGTATGCCGTGCCGGACAACCCCTTTGTTTCAGCGTCAATGCTGTCATTTACAATTCGTTTTACAATGTCTGCATCGGCGCCGTCAAGGCGGCTGACCATAATCACTTCTGACTTAGCAATAGCCGTTTTTTGGGTGCGCAATGGCAGGAAAAAAGGATTGGGAAGCCAGAAATTGGGATTGTATTTCTCTTTTTTGACAAGCATTAATTCTGAATCAAGGGATGCCGCTTTATCTGTGGTGATTTTGAACTGTTTGGTATTTTTGGTTATCTGATTTAATTCTTTTTTCTGTGCCTCAGACAATTGTCCGTTTTTCTTTTTCAGGGTATAAAGCTTTTTCTTTTTGGCTGCCAATTGGTCCATCCGGGCCTGTTCTGCTTTTGTCATCCCTGGTGAAGAAATTTTTAGAGGAAGTCCGTACATGGTTACGATGGCGTTGATCTTCCGGTTCTCTTCTAAAGCGCGGCGGACCGGGGGAACTATTTTTTTTAAATAAGTTTCCCGTGAACAG
>JAKSBO010000412.1 GCA_022361095.1 Desulfobacterales bacterium
GGGCAGGTAATAGCCATAGAACTCATGGATATTGGTGTGTATGCTCTGCTGGAGAAGCTGGAATACGGGATTGCCGGACATGGTGCCGATATAGGCGTGCATGGCTTCATCGATTTTTAAAAACCCTTCCCAGTCCCCGTTTTCATAATGCTGCCGGGCCTGTTCGTAAAGGTCTTCCATGGTTTCAATGTCCCCGGGCGTGGCCCGCTGGGCAGCCAGTTCCACAGTGGCTCCCTCCATTTTGATCCTGAATTCGGCCAAATGGTCCGGAGACACCTTGCCTGAACGGATCAGCAAATCAAGGGACTGCATCACGGGTTCCGCATCAATCTGCTTGACATAGGCACCGCCGGCAACGCCGAGTTTTATGCGGATCAGGCCCTTTTGCTCCAGAACGCGAAGGGCTTCCCGCAGGGTTCCCCGGCTGGTGTTGAACATCTCTTTAAGTTCCCGTTCCGCAGGCAGCCGGGTACCGGGTTCAAGCCGGCCGTTTAAGATAGCCTCTTCTATCTGCTCTACAACATCCTGGAACACCCGGCTTTGTTTGGCCGTTTTAAAAATGGATGCCATTTTATTGCCGGTCTGATGGGCTGTGGTGGTTTTCTTTCGCATATGCGTGTTAAATCATTTTGCGGGTGCAGTGTCAAATTATAAGTCGTGTGTTATTTTTTTCTTCTGGTGTGCGTTTTGCGCTGCCTGGGGAGTTTGCCCTGATTCCGTTTTTGCCGAGGTTGGTTTTGGGGGCGGGGTTTTGCTTTTCGGGTGACAATCTGTTTTTGCTTTTCCTTGGCCCGGGGGTCTTTTTCCACAGATACGGGTACCATGGCAAACGGGTCCATGCCGGTATAGTACATGAGCGTGGAAAAGGTCGATGGCGTGGGTGTAAAGATCTGAACCTGTTCGGGTGTGATATGGAGTTCGTTCCGGGTGAAATCCTTTAACGCATTCATTTCCCTGATGGTGCATCCGGGGTGGGCCGCGATCAGGTAATAGGTCAGGTATTGTTTTTTATTCAGTGTTTTGCAGATGCGGTCAAACCGCTGTTTGAACGCAATAAGGCTGTCCATGCCCGGTTTGCCCATGAGCGCCAGCACACCGGGCGCACAATGTTCCGGTGCCAGCTTCATCTGGCCGGAAACATGGTCTGCGGCGACCTGTTTTAAGTAGGCCTGGCCCTTTTGCCTGTCCATGAGGATCAGGTCATGGCGGATGCCTGAGTTGAGAAATACCTTTTTGACACCGGCCAGGCGGCTGAGCTCTTTGAGCAGATCCATCTGGGGGCCGTGATCCGGTGACAGGGACGGGCATGGGGCTGGGAACAGACAGCGCCGATGGGCACAGGCGCCTTTTTTAAGTTTTTTTTCACACTCAAATCCGTACATGTTTGCCGTGGGACCGCCCAGGTCAAAGATATAGCCTTTAAAATCCTTGTCCCGGGTCATTTTTTTTGCCTCGGCAATGATGGAATTTTTGCTGCGCCATCTCACTGTCCGTCCCTGGTGAACGGTGATGGCGCAAAAATTACACTCCCCGTAACAGCCGTAATGGGTGGGAATGGAAAACCGGATGGTTTCCATGGCCCGGACATGGCCCTGGGCCCGGTAATAGGGGTGCACATCCCGCTGGAAATCCAGGTCATGAATCTCGTCCATCTCCTGGGTGGAACTGAACGGTGCCGGGGGATTTAAAACAAGAAACCGGTCTGCATGGGCCTGGCTCAGGGGCTGGGCAAGTTTGGGGTCCGTATTGTCGTAAAAGGTTTTAAAGCTTTGGATATACAGGTTCTTGTCCTTAATGACCGCTTCATAGGCGGGCAGCTTGATGCCCTTGGGTGTTTTAGCGATATAGCCCAGACCCGGAATTTGTGTGACAGGGTCTTGGCGGGGGGGATCCGTTTTCTGCCTGTTGTCTGTTTTCTGTTTATTCTTCAGGGCCCGGGCCAGCGCCACGATACTGTTATGGGCCATACCGAATAAAAGGTAGTCTGCCTTGGCATCAAACAAAATGGCGCGTCGAATTTTATTGGACCAGAAATCATAGTGGGCAATGCGCCGGAGGCTTGCTTCAATGCCGCCCAACACAATGGGGACTGTGGGTTTGAAAAAACGCCGCACAAGATTGGTGTATACAATAACCGCCCGGTCAGGCCGCCGTGTGTTTTCGCCGCCGGGCGTGTAGTCATCCCGCTTTCGCCGTTTTTTAGATGCCGTGTAGTTGGCCACCATGGAATCCACGGCACCGCCGGTAATGCCCCAGAAAAGCCGGGGTTCGCCTAACCGGGAGATGTCCCGGTCGCTCTCCGTGTCCGGCTGGGCAATGATGCCCACGGTAAATCCCTTTGATTCCAGGACCCGGCCGATCAGGCCGGCCCCCATGAACGGGGAGTCAATGTATGTGTCGCCGGTGACGAGAATTACGTCAAGCCGGTCAATGCCCCGGTCATCAAGTTCTTTTCGGGTGGTGGGCAAAAACATAAATCAGCGTTCCGGGCGCGGGCCTGGTGCCGGCTCTACCCGGGCCATGGAGAAGATAATCCCCACGAGGCTGAGGATGGCAAAAATCGTAAAGGCCGTATGCATGGTTTGTAAAAATTCCGGGGCCGTGGCTGTGCTGACTTCTGCATCGCCCATGAACATACTCAGCAAAAGGGTCGTGATGGTCATGGCCGTGAGCATGCCGATGCTGCGCATGGTGGCCACAAGGCTTGAGGCAATGCCGTAATGCCTTGACTCCACAGAGCCCATGACCGTGGTCATGTTGGGTGTTGAAAATGCGGCAAATCCCAAACCCATGATCACCAGCACCACCAATACCTGCCAGGTACGGGTGTCCTGGCCGAGAAAGGCTGCAAACCCAAGGCCTGCTGCGCAGATGGCCATGCCTGCCGTGGATAGTTTGGACGCAGAGAATTTGTCTGAAAGTGTGCCGGATAACGGTGAAAGCACCGCCTGGATAACCGGTTGGGCAATGAGCACAAAACCTGTGGCCTGGGCGGACATGCCTTTGACCACCTGCAGGTATAATGAAAAGAAAAATGTAAGCCCGAATGAGGCGGCATAGTTGATCCATGTGGCAATGTTGCTGAATGCAAAGACCCGGTTGTTCAGCACCAGGCGGATGTCCAGGATGGGGGAGAGGTGCCTGTACTCAAAAATTGAAAAGCAAACCATGAAAACCATACCGGCTGCCATCAGGTGCGGTGCCCAGGTCCGGCTTTCAAGGTGGGAGACCCCGACGATCAGGCAGGAGAGCGCTGCCATGTAAATAAGGCTGCCCATCCAGTCAAAGGATTCCCCTTCAGCCCCCTTCCACTCTCCCCTAAGCCGGGCCAGGGTCAGAATCAGGGCGGCCAGGGCCAGGGGGACAGAGGCAAAAAAGATCCACTGCCAGCCCAGCCAGGCGATCATGAGTCCGGCCAGGGTGGGGCCGGCGGACAAGCCTAAATAGACACAGGCCACAATAATCCCCATGGCTTTGCCCCGTTTTTCCTTGGGGACTACAGAAGAGAGAATGGCTACGGAAGTAGAGACTGTGCATGATACGCCAATGCCCTGCAAAAACCGGACGGCAATGAAGATGTCAATGGACGGGGAAAAGGGCAGCAGGATTGTGGCAAAGGCAAATAAGGCCACACCTGAAACAAAGATTTTTTTTCTGCCCATGATGTCTGCCAGCCGGCCGACGGGAAGAAGAAACAGGGTGACGGCCAGCATATAGACCATTTCCACCAGGGCCAGAGAGACGGCACTGGCACCGTAAAACCGGCCAATGGCGGGAAGGGCCACGCCAACCGCGGACATCATGAACGGTGCCAGAAATTGGACCGCAGAGACAATAAATATGGTGTGGCCGGTAAAAATTGGGGGCTGGGGGTTGCTTTTACTGCTGTTCATTTCTCCCACCTTCCGGCATTGTCATTGATTTATCAATTATTGATCCGTCAATATAAGAAACGGGTTCAGGAAGTCAAGGGCATATGACGCCCTCCATTAGGAATGTGGACGGTATCCATTCACAGCCATGGCTGGCCCGGTCTATCAATACCAGGGCCGAATTCACGACAAACCTTGCAAGTGACGCAACAATTTATCAAAGTTTTCATAAAAAAATTGTTCTGAAAGCGTTGATTTCGGTTGACAAACCCGGGACTATTTGGTTAAGTGAACATGTACGCTAAGAGTTCATGTTCACAATCGGTGGCTATGACGGAAAAACAAAGAAAAACTCACAGGCAGATGCAAAAAGAGGATACCAGAAGGATAATTCTGGATTCAGCCTATCACCTGTTTGCCGAAAAAGGGTATGCCAAGACAACGATGCGCTCCCTGGCAAAGCAAGCAGGCGTGGGCCTGGGCACCATCTCTAAACATTTTCCCGATAAACCTTCACTGCTTGCTGCCGCATTTCAGGAGGATATAGGTCAAATCGTTCAGGATTCCCTGGTTTCTCTTCCTGGGAACGGTTTAGTAAACCAGTTGCTTCATATCGTTGAAAACATCTATGCCTTTTATGCGGCACAACCCAATGTTTCCCGTGCGCTGATTAAAGAGGTTTTATTTCTGGGCGGTGCGTATGGGAAGGCTCTTGATGCCCAGGTATATGAATTGCTGGGAAAAATTGAAGGTCTAATTGAAACTGCCAAAGCAGATGGCGAGATTGGACCTGAAATCAATATTGAAGCCGGAGCCCATGCTTTCTGGTCTTTCTATTTTATGGTGCTTATTGTGGGGCTTAAAGAACCGGTCTTCGATAAAGACCGGCAATTGAAGGTTTTGAAAAATCTTCTGGTACAACATTTTTACGGACGGGAAGGATAGGCTTTGAACCCCTTTACCATCATGAAAAAAACAAACCGAATCCCGTTCCGGTTTTCAGACGGGATAAATTATTTTGCATCGGATGCCTATGTCCCTGAAATCCATTTGATCATACATTTTGAGTCTAAAATAGAGGTGCCGAGACTGCAAAAAGCGCTGCGGCTGCTTCTCGACACCGAGCCGGTTCTGGGATGCCGGTTTGTTGAAAACCTATGGAAAGCCTTTTGGGAACCCATTCCGGAAAATGAACTGGACAAGGCAAAACTTCTGGAAAGAAAATCCGGCTCCCTGCCGGAACAGGAGGAGGCATTAAACAAGTTTTACGGGGAATCAATCGACGGTTTATCGGGCCCTCAACTCAAGGCCATGCTCTTTTCCCGGCAGAGCGGGGATCGTCTGGTGCTGAAGATCAACCATCTTGTCTGCGATGCCGGCGGATTCAAGGAGGTGCTCTACCGGTTATCCTCAATATACACCAAATTGGCATCCGATCCTGATTTCAGACCGGAGGTTCGGAACGGTTCCCGCAGTCTGGGTCAAGTCTACCGGAATTTCACCCCCTTTGCCAGGCTCGGTATTTTCCATAGAGGACTCAAGGAGCTTTTTCGTGCCGCAAACCCGTCACAATCCCAACAATATCCAGCCGTGAAAGAGAGGCAGGGGCCGGTTTATTTCCAATTCAAGCATTTTTCCCGTGATCGGTCCGCGCAGGTAATGGACTATGCGCGACAACATGATGCCACACTGAACGATGTGGTTGTCACGGCGGTGTTCAGAGCCATTGCCAGGCAGGCCGGCTGGGAGGTGAATAAAGCCGGGGCCATGCGAATTAATGGAACCGTTGATCTCAGGCGGTATCTTCCGTCTGGAAAGGCAGATGCCCTGTGTATGCTGTCCGGAGTTTATTCGGTGGTTATGGAAGATTCTGTTGATGACCGTTTCGAAGATACCCTGTTGAAAATTCGATTGAAGATCAACGAGCAAAAGGAAAATTATTTCGGCCTGGGTATCATGCTGGTGCTCTATTGCATGCTGTCCCCTTATCCCTTTTTCATAAAAAAAAGAGCGGTAAAAAAACAATGGCGTGACAACCTGGATAAGGGCAGGGTCCCGCCCGGCATGACAAACTTAGGCCGTATAGACCATAAAAAAACGGGGTTTGGCGGGGCCGGAGTCCAAAGTGCCTATATGGCGGCCCCGGCCTGCTGCCCGCCCTGGTTTTCCTGCGGGCTGTCGGAATTTTCAGGCACGCTTACCCTAAGCACCGGGTTTTATCCGTCGTCCATTCCCGCCGGGCAAATTAAAGATTTTTTTAAACTCGTTGATGAAGAACTTCCTGGTAAGTGAAGGAGCCGCCCCTGTCCGGCCCAAGATGATAAGATGAGCAACGCTGCATATCAATGGTAAAAACATAAGCCGGAGGTTTAAATGCGTATTAAGACTTTGATAAACTTCATCCTGAAAAATCCCATGTCATTAATGGTCCGCATGAACAGGACAACCAAAGAATTTTACCGTGCCGGATTTATATCCACCGCGATTTCCGAAGGCATATTTGATGTGCTGATCAAGGGCCCGGCCGGCACCGCAGATATTCAAAAAGCGATCGGTGCGAACGCCGATCCGGACGCTCTCGAGGCCTGGCTTGATCTGGGGGTGTCTCTGGGGGAACTTGCCAAGAGCGGCGGGAATTACAGAATAAAAAGTTCTTTTGCAAAAGCGTTGTTAAGGCCCGGAAATGATACATGGAAGGCCTTTTTACAGGCGCGTGTTGAAATTTTTTTCAGCTATATCATAAATACGCCGGCCTATTTGAAAGAGAATAAAAAATTTGATTTCAGCCGGTCATATGGAGAGTTGTTTGCCCGGTCTTCAAGAACGGTTGAACCGATTTTAACCGGTGTGGTTGACAGGATCATCCCCCCGAATGGTCCATGCCGGTTATTGGAAGCCGGTTGCGGCTCCGGTGTCTACATAAAGCGTGCCTGTGACCGAAATCCGGATATTACGGTGGTCGGTTTGGATTTGCAACAGGATGTAATTGACTTTGCAAGGGGAAATGCCCTCAAGTGGAACATCGCAGATCGAACCACCTTTGAGCAGGTTGATATCCGGGATTATAAACCTCAACTCAGGTTTGACATTATCACTTTTTTTAATCTTATCTACTATTTTCCCCTGGGAGAAAGGATTGATCTGCTTCAGCATACCGGCACCCTGTTAACCAAAGGCGGCACCTTGATATTGACCACACTATGCCAGAGCAATGATCCGTCCATTCAGTTAATGAACCTGTGGGCATCGATGACACAAGGATGCGGAGGGCTGCCTCTCCCTGACCAGATGGCGGATCAACTCAGACAAGCGGGATTCGATGCGGTGCATTTTGAAAAATTGATCCCCGGTTTTTATTTATTCAGCGCCCAAAAAAATTAGATAATTTCAGAATAAAACACGGCCTGATTATGGAAAAGGCCGTCGCCGTTATTCGCTCCCGGAAGGGCCGGATTCCCGCGGAAACCCCGGCAGGGCAA
>JAKSBO010000330.1 GCA_022361095.1 Desulfobacterales bacterium
GAAACACTTGTTAATTTCTTTAAAATCCTAGTGGATAAAAAGAGATCAGATGTTATTAGAGACGTTTATGATGATTTAGAGATTATGGTAAACGAACATAAGGGATTTGTCGTTGCTAGAGTAGAATCGGTGGTTCCCCTTGACGCAAACGAGATTGAAGTTTTAGAAACAAAGCTTAACAAAGTCACAGGTAAAACTGTTACTGTTGACAATGTGATCAATCCAGATATTATGGGTGGACTTGTTGTAAAAGTCGGAGATAAAGTTGTTGATGGTTCTGTAAAGCGTAAACTTGACAACCCGAAGCATGAGTTAGCTCAAATTATAATCTAGTTAATAGGAGTGATAATAAACATGAATTTAAGACCTGAAGAAATAAGCTCAGTAATAAAAGAGCAAATCAAGAGGTATGAAAACACACTCCAAGTAGATGATGTAGGTACAGTTATTCAAGTAGGTGACGGTATCTCGAGAGTCCATGGCCTTGAACAATGTATGGCTGGTGAATTATTAGAGTTCCCAGGCGAGGTTTATGGTATGGCCTTAAACTTGGAGGAAGACAGTGTTGGTGCTGTACTTCTTGGTGCGGATAACGCAATTAAAGAAGGCGATATGGTTAAAAGAACGAACCGTATTGTTGAAGTACCAGTTGGTGATAATCTAATTGGTAGAGTAGTAAACTCATTAGGACAACCACTTGATGGTAAGGGTCCTATCAAAAGTGATAAATTTAGACCTATCGAAGCAAATGCTTCTGGTATCATTGAAAGACAATCGGTATTCCAACCACTTCAAACTGGTATTAAAGCGATTGACTCTATGATTCCTATCGGTAGAGGTCAGAGAGAATTAATCATCGGTGATAGAGAAACAGGTAAGACTGCTATTGCTGTTGATACAATGATCAACCAAAAGGGACAAAATACAATTTGTATTTATGTTGCAATTGGTCAAAAGAAATCAACTGTAGCGCAGTTAACAAAAACATTAGAAGACAATGGTGCAATGGATTATTCTATTATTGTATCAGCATCAGCTTCTGATCCAGCACCACTTCAGTACATCGCACCTTATGCTGGTGTAACTATGGCTGAAGAGTTTATGTATGCTGGTAAAGATGTATTAATCATCTATGATGATTTATCTAAGCATGCTGTTGCTTACCGTGCCATGTCACTTTTACTTAGAAGACCTCCAGGGCGTGAAGCTTATCCTGGTGATGTATTCTATATTCACAGTAGACTTTTAGAGAGAGCTGCAAAGTTAAGTGATGAGTGTGGTGGTGGTTCAATCACAGCACTTCCAATTATCGAGACTCAAGCTGGTGATGTATCTGCATATATCCCTACTAACGTAATCTCGATCACTGATGGTCAGATTTATCTAGAAGCAGAATTATTCAACTCTGGGCAAAGACCTGCGGTAAACGCTGGTATCTCTGTATCGAGAGTTGGTGGTGCAGCTCAAACAAAGGCAATGAAAAAAGTTGCTGGTAAGATTAAGATTGAGTTAGCACAGTATAGTGAGCTTGCTGCATTTGCTCAGTTCGGTTCAGAACTTGACCAAGCAACTCAAAATACACTAAAGCATGGTGAAAGATTGATGGAAATCCTGAAGCAGGGTCAAAGTGATACGATGTCTATGGAGCATCAAGTAATCATCATCTATGCGGTAATTAACAAGTATTTAATGGACATTCCAGTAGAGCAAGTTAAGCGTTTTGAATCTGAGATTCTTAGATTTGTAGATGAAAACTATCCAAAAGTTCCTGGTGCAATCCGTGATACAGGTAAATTAGAAAAAGATACAGAAGATCTATTAAATGAGGCAATTGCTAAGTTTAAAGAAAACTTTGAAATCCGCGATTAGTGGACGGAGGTAAAAATGGCAGGTATGGGAACACGCGATATAAAGCGTAAAATTAAAAGTGTTAACAACACCCGACAAATTACCAAAGCGATGGAACTTGTATCTACTGCCAAGTTAAAACGTGCGAAAGATAGAATGAACTTGACGAAAACATATTTTGAAACAGTGATGGATGCTGTTCAAAGTATCATTGCAAGTGAAAAAAGCTTGAAGCATGATTTTGTAACAAAGAGAGAAGTGAGAAAAACACTTTATATCGTGATCACAGGTGACAGAGGTCTATGTGGTGGTTACAACATCAATGCAATAAAGGCAATTCTTGCAGATGTGAAAGACAAGGAAA
>JAKSBO010000103.1 GCA_022361095.1 Desulfobacterales bacterium
GTGGCCATAGCCATGCCTGAACGATATTTTATTGATAAAGGATTATATCTGCCCGGGAACTGATTCCTAAAATCAGCCGAACCGCCCTGGTACGTGATCCGTATGCCGGGTGGTGTGGGAGGGCTTCTCAGTGATGAGGAGTCCTATCCCGATTATAACATTATAACGCGGTACAAGAGGTTGGTCAGGCCCCTTGTACCGTTAGATGTTGTTAACTCAGATTATCCTTTTGGGGGAAAACCATCGTTCCCTGGGGCAATTGTGTTTTTATCCCTGATTTGCCCGTTAAGGCCATGGATCGAAATCTCTCCACCACCTTGATTTTGAAGATTCGTACGAGCAGCATTATACGCATCAGCTTGAGTGTCATGCAGACTAGTTGCTTGGCTTCTATCATGTCGTTGGTTTACCCATTTGCCATCGGACCGACGGAAAACAGATCTATCTTGGTTCTTACTCATAATAAAATAAACCTCATTTTTGTTAAAAATTTTGCGGATTTGGAAATTTGATTCGTTCACATTCTCCTTGACATGTATAGGAGCATAGAGTAGGAAACGATGACCAATCAATTTATGTATACCCATACTGGCTATGCATGGCGACGCCACTTATCTCATTGCGGGAGATAAGTGGCGTTTTTTATTCACCGCATTTAAATTAGAATATACACTAATTTGTGATTAAATACAAACAAATATACTATATGTTGTGTTTCAAAGATTAAAAATTTTTTAATTTCAATTCGCAGATGAGGATGTTTTGAGTTATAGCAGTTATATAAGGCAGAATGAGCCAATATTGTGATAGATCGATTCCACCTATTTAATTTTTCAAATTTTTATATATAATTTCACAAAACAAACAAGTTTCACATCGAAGACATAGTGAGTACCTACCACATAAATCAACACAGGAAAACGAAATTAAGAGGTTGTGGGATAATTACATAAACCGATTGAAACACATAGGTATCAAAAACAATGTGATCAGATGGTATGTGATCAGAGCCGAGCAGTATATCAAGGCATTTTCCGATAAGCGCTTGACCGATCACGGCCCGAAAGATGTGGAAGGCTACCTGGCACAACAGGGACGAACAGACGGAATTGAAGACTGGCAATTCAGGCAAGTTGTGGATGCTATACAGAATTTGTTTGCAATGCTTGGTGTGGCCTGGCTGCCGGAGGTGGACTGGACATTCTGGATGGATTCAGCCACGTCCCTGACAAAATCGCACCAACGGTTGCAGACGGGATTTCGGCTAAAAACACCATTAAGCACCAGTCACATATAAAGCACTCAAAGCTTGCCGACGTTCGGAAACATCATACAGCTATCCTGGAAAAGCTTTTGGTGGAGCTGCGTACAAGACGGTATTCCATAAGAACCGAACAGTCTTACGAATCATGGGTAACCCGTTTTATCTCCTATAACGGAAACCGGGAACCCAAAAAACTGGGCAGTGGTGAGGTTGTCAGTTTCCTGCAGCACCTTGCCGTTCAGCGAAATGTTGCGGAAAGCACCCAGAATCAGGCGTTGAATGCGTTGGTTTTCTTTTATGACAAGGTGCTCAAACAGCCCCTGGGCGACATTGGCAGTTTTGTACGGGCTAAGCGCCCCAAACGTTTGCCCGTGGTTTTAACCCGCAGCGAAGTCACAAAAACTCTTGAGCAAATGACCGGCAGACAAAAACTGATGGCGTCCCTGCTATACGGAACGGGTATGCGTTTGATGGACTGTGTCAGACTCAGGGTCAAGGACATTGATTTTGGGTACCAACAGATCGTGATCAGGGATGGAAAAGGGAAAAAGGACCGGTTGGTCCCCTTGCCTGAACGACTTATAGATGAGCTTAAAGCCCATCTTGAACTGGTGGAAGAGACTCACAGGGCAGACCTGGAAAAAGGATTGGGCGAGACATATCTGCCCGATGCCCTTGACCGGAAATACCCCAATGGCGCAAAAGAGTGGGGATGGCAGTACGTGTTTCCCAGTGGCCGGCTTTCCGTTGATCCAAGGAGCGGCAAGGCGCGCCGCCGCCATATCCACGAAAACGGTCTTCAAAAAGCCATAAAAAAAGCGGCCCTGCAGGCCGATATTGCCAAACAGGTCAATTGCCACGCCCTGCGCCACAGTTTTGCCACACACCTGCTTGAAAGCGGCTATGATATCCGTACGGTTCAGGAGTTACTCGGCCATGCAGATGTCTCTACAACCATGATTTACACACATCTACTTAATCGCGGCGGCAAAGGCGTCAAAAGCCCCCTGGACGGGTTATAAGAATAGCCAAATCAATCTCTTCCTTTGGTTACGGAGATCCAGCTCAGCAGAGACCCAAAGATAAGCAGGCCGCACCCGATCCACAAGGAGGGGGTGGGTGCCACGGACAGGTAGATGCAGGAGACAATGGTGGATAAAAGCGGGGTCATGTAGGAACTTGCCGCCAAAAAAATGGTGTTGCCTTTTCGCATGGCATTGTCCCACAGGCTGTAGGCCGTTAATGTAACAAAGGCCAGGGCCGCCACCTCTCCGGCCACCTGAAGGCTCCAGTTCCGGGGCTCGTCCACGAAAAAGTGCATGGCAAACAAGGCAACCGCGGTGGCAGCCAGGAAAAAGGGGACAGCACCCCCGGCCTGGTCCGGGCCCACCCATTTTCTGGTGAGATTGGAATAAAGCCCCCAGGAGAGTGCCGCGAACAGGGCCAGCAGAGAGGCCATGGGATTGGCGGAAAGATTATTGATAATCGTATGCCACGTGTGACCGCCGCCACCGGTCAGAACCAGGAACACCCCGAACAGGGCCAGGGCAGTGCCCGGCAACAGCAGCCAACTGGCTTTATTTTTTAAAATGGGGACGGAAAATACCAGTATCAATGCCGGCCACAGATAATTGATCAACCCGATTTCCAGGGATTGGCTGCGGTTCTCGGCCATTCCCACTGCAAAAAACAGGCACAGCATATATCCCACAAAAAGAGATCCGCACCCCCAAAGATACCGGTGGGGCAGATTCGTCAGCTTGCTTCGCTGTTTTGAAGATCTCAACACATTGATCAGGCCGAATACGGCACTGATGAGATACACATATCCTGCACCGTAAACCGGGCCGAGATGTTCAGAGATACTGCGGGTAAACGCAATGGTGAAACTCCACAATAAAATAGCGCAAAGCCCGCCTAGGGTTGCCGTAAACGCGGCCTTTCCCGAATTGATTGTTTCTGCCATTCCTCTTTGTTCCCTTATATTTGGCCGTCTAAGCAGGCACAGGCGCCCACCCGGATAAAGGGTTGAAATTTAAACCCGAACATGCCAAATGTCAACGTGTTGAAAAAAAAGGACCCAGCGGACGGGACTGCCGGCAACAGGCCGTTGAGGTAAAAAACACAACGGCCGGACCGGCTCCGGGCCGGGGAAGGTCAACCGCCTTGACAACGTCCAAGGCAGTTTTATGTTGACATAATGTTTTGTTAACGCACCACTTATAACTTTAATTTAAGGATGAACCTGATGCTCAAACTTGGTGAAAAGGGAGCCATACTCCAAAATGACAACGAAACCTATGCCATTGCCCCTCATATCCCATGCGGGGTTGTTACACCGGATTTGCTCAGAAAAATTGCTGATGTATCAGAAAAATATGATGCCAAGGCACTCAAGCTGACCGGGGCCACCCGTATTACCATTGTGGGACTCAAGGAAGAGGACATTGATTCGGTCTGGCAGGACCTTGAACTTGATAAGGGTGCTGCTGTGGGTATGTGCATCCGGTCGGTACGCGCCTGTCCCGGGACCACCTTCTGCAAACTCGGCAAACAGGACGCCCTGGGCGTAGGCATGGAAATGGACAAGCAATACCATGCCATGCAGTTGCCGGGTAAATTCAAAATCGCGGTTTCCGGATGCAAACTATCCTGCTCCGAATCCTGGGTCAGGGACCTTGGACTCATCGGGGAAGCCGACGGTTGGGTCATTGTCATCGGCGGCAACGTGGGCATGAGTCCTAGAATTGCCCAGAAAGTAGCTGAAGGACTGAGCACCGAACAGGCCATGGATGCCTGTCAACGCATTGTTGAATATTACAAGGAAAACGCCAAAAAAGGGGAGCGCCTCGGAAAAATGATCGACCGTATCGGCCTTGACCCCTTTGAGCAGGCCATTAAAGGTTAAGAATGCCAACCCCATAGATACCCGAAACCCGGTTTCCCATACCGGTGAGCGAACCCTGGTGTGCAGGTGCCCGGCAACGACTGCATCAGCCTCATGCTGACCACGGGCAAAAAAAGAGCCTGCAGTTTAAGGCCGGTGTTTCAGGTATGGCGGATCAAGGAATCCGGGAACCGGACAGACTTGAAATTTCCCCGGACATTATCGTTGTCAGCCATCCCCGCGCAGACCATGTTACATGGGCCTGCCAGGTTTGGCTGACCGATTCAAAAACGCCCGTATCATTGCAGAAGCCGGGCTATTGGTTAAGCGGACCAGGAAATTTAACGCGCCTTTGTAACGACCTGACAAGACGCAGGTGCAGTAGAAGAAGAGACTGCAAATTTGCGCACTTTTTTAACGGTCAAAAGCACATTGCCGGTAAAAATTAAAAACGCTCCCACCCACCCTGCCCAGGAGAGTGCCGGGTCCATGACGAGGAAGGGCCCGAGAATTGCCGCCAGGAAAATCCGGGTTGAGGCGATGATGCCCCCTTCAATGGCCGTGACATACTTAAACCCCTGGGTCAACAGGAACTGCCCGATAATAGAGATGGCCGAACACCAGAAAAGATATTTCATTTCAAGGGGAGTGGGCAGTTGCATCTCATGAAAAAAAAGAGAGAACACAATAATTCCGCCAAGGCCGAACATAAAAAACAGGATGGTCAATGTGTCATGGTCCTGCCGGGCCATGTTCAATACAATGATGGCAAAGGCCGCAAAAATCCCCGAAGCCAGGCCCCACAACGCCCCCAGGGAGAAATGCGTATCTGACGGCATTAAAATCATATACACCCCGGCAAAGGCCACCAAAACAATGGCAACCGTCCCCAAATCCCTTTGGGACTTGAAAAAAAACCATGAAAACACGGCGATAAACAAAGGAAAGGTCATGTTTAAAATATTGGCCTGGGCCACGCTGGCCTCGGCCACGCCTTTGAAAAAACAGAAAGCGGCTATGGTATTCAGCAGGGCCCTGCCCACAAGAAATCTTTTTTTGACCACCCGGATTTTATGACTGCCCAGGGCAATGATAATGCAGACAACAATAAATCCCAGGCTGAACCGGGAGAGGGTGAACATGGAGGTGCGGATATGAAGCCCGGCCATGGCCGACCACTTGATCACCACAGTGGACATGTAAAAACAAAAGGCTGATGCAAACACAGCCAGATATCCTAAAATTGACTTGCTGTCCATCCTGGGCAGCATCCCATTAAACATGTTTGATCCCTTCTTGTTTAATCTTCTTGGCTCTATGTCCGCCCCGGCTATTTTTTCAACCGGCAGGGGTTTATATTGCCAGAACTCGCCGACTGATGATATTGTGGGCCATATTAACCAATGCGCCATAAACACCAATTGCCATAAGACCATAAATCATGACCAAAGACAACTTCTCTTTTGAACAGCAGATCAAACCCCTCCGGGACGAAATTGATGACATCGATGCCCGGATTATCTCTTTATTAAGCAAACGCCGGGAACAGGTGGAAAAAATCGTAGGCGTTAAAAAAGCGCACAAGGTGCCCATTTACCATCCGGCCCGGGAGGAGGACGTGATATCCCGGCTGCGGGGAAAAGCCAAGGATATGGATGTGGACCCCGATCTGGTGGAGAATCTCTATAGAACCATCATGCACCAGTCCAGGAAAAGCCAGACCCGTGTCTCCAAAACCACGTTGATCCGGCCCCAGGCAAAAATCCTTATCGTGGGCGGTGCCGGCGAGATGGGCAGCCTGTTTGTCCGCTTTTTCACCGAAACCGGGTACCAGGTGGATGTTCTGGATAAAGATGACTGGGACCGGGCAAAAGAGTTGTGTGGGAACGCCGATCTTGTGATCGTCTGTGTTCCCATTAATGTCACCGTCCGGGTCATTGAACAATTAGCCCCCCTGATGCGGCCGGATGCGGTGCTCACGGATCTGACGTCGGTTAAAAAACGTCCCCTTGAAGCCATGTGCCGGGCCCACAAGGGTCCTGTACTGGGCCTGCATCCTCTTTTCGGCCCCACCACGGACAACCTGGACAAACAGATCATTGCGGCATGTGCCGGACAAAACGAGGAGGCCTGCCAGTGGGTCATTGATCAGTTGGTGGCCTGGGGTGCCGTGGTTGTTGAAGCAAGTGCCCGGGAACATGACCAGGTCATGGAGATTGTCCAGGCCCTGCGGCATTTTGCCACCTTCAGCTTCGGCAGTTTTCTTTACCGCCAGGGCATTCCCATTAAACGCACCCTTGAATTTTCAAGCCCCATCTACCGCCTGGAACTGGGTATGGTGGGCAGGCTCTTTGCCCAGGACCCGGATCTGTATGCTGAAATCATCTTTGCCACACCCGAGCGCCGCCGGCTTTTAAAAACATTTGTTGAGTCCTTGAACCAATTCCTGGGAATGCTTGAATCCGGAGACAAGGACGGGTTTATTCAGGAATTTAACCAGATTGCCGAATGGTTCGGCCCGTTCGGCAGCCAGGCCCTGCGTGAA
>JAKSBO010000280.1 GCA_022361095.1 Desulfobacterales bacterium
AATACTCCGGCGGGGCACGTCCAGATTGGTCATACCTATACCCAGAAAAAAATGCACGATTTTTTGCTGATCTGCCGGGATGAAGGCTTGATCTCCTTTATTACGGATAATGGCGGTGGTGGATTGTCCTCGTCCGTGGGCGAATCGGCCATGCTATCCAACGGGTGTGAAGTCTGGCTTGACAAGGTCCCCTTGAAATACGAGGGCCTGGATATGTGGGAGATTTGGATTTCCGAATCCCAGGAGCGTATGACCATTGCCATCAAGCCTGAAAATCTGGACCGGTTCATGGCTTTGTCGGCGCTTCATGAGGTGGAGTCCACGGTTATCGGAAAATATACCGACTCGGGAAAACTGCACATCAAGTACCAGGACCAGACCTGTGCGTATGTGGATATGGATCTTCTTGATAAAGGGTTTCCGGCCTGGGAGTTTGACGCGGTCTGGACACCGCCTGCAGCCCGGGGATTGACAGAACCCGTGATTTCCGTGCCGGCTGATTTTAACGGCCTGATTGAACAGATACTGGCCAGGCCAAATATCTGCGGCAAAGAGTGGATCATCCGCCAGTACGACCATGAGGTCCAGGGCGGATCTGTGATCAAGCCCCTGGTGGGCATCAACCGAAACATCCCCACCGATGCATCGGTGACCCGGCCCGTGATTACCAGCGAACGCGGGCTTGCCTTTTCCCAGAGCATCCTGCCCTGGTACTCAAAAATTGACGCCTATCATATGATGGCCTGCACCATTGATGAGGCCGTACGCCGCCTCATCTCTGTGGGTGGTTCTTTGGACCACATCGGCGGCGTGGATAATTTTTGCTGGCCGGATATCGGATATGACAGCACGTCTAATCCCGATGGGAAATTCAAGGCTGCCCAGCTTGTCCGGGCCTGCCGGGCCTTGAAAGATGCCTGCATGGCCTATGGGATTCCTCTGCTTTCCGGCAAAGACTCCATGTATGTGGACGGCCATCTGGAAGGCGCGTTTGGTGAGCGAATCAAGGTGTCCGCACTTGAAACGGTGCAATTTTCAGCCGTTTCCCTGGTTACCGATGTCAGCCGTTGTGTGACCCTGGAACCGAAAACCCCGGGGGATGCGTTGTATGTTCTGGGCAGCACCGGAGATGAACTGGGCGCTTCGGAATACTATGAAATGTATGACAAAACCGGTCTCAATGTGCCTTGTGTGGATTTTTCAAAATTTAAAATTTTGTATAAAGCCCTGGAAAAAGCCATTGACACTGAACTGGTCTCCTCCTGCCACGCAGTGGGACGCGGCGGCTTAGGTGTTCACCTCAGCCTTGCGGCAATGGCCGGCGGGCTTGGCCTTGACATTGATCTGGCCGGATTGCCCCTGACAGACGATCTGCCGCTTTCCAGTGATAAGGCGTTGTTTTCCGAATCTGCCGGGCGGTTTATCGTCACCGTGGACCAGGATAAGAAGCAAACCTTTGAAAAGCTATGCAAGGGGCTGCCCTGTGCCTGTCTGGGCGTGGTGACCGGCAGCCATGATCATCTTAAAATAGCAGCGGACGGTAACCTGTTGGCTGATTTGAGTATCGCAACCCTTGATTCGGCATTTAACAAGACCTTTGGAGATAAGATATGAGCGGCGCAAGCGCTGTAAACGCGCTGATACTGACGGGATTTGGCCTTAATTGTGATAATGAAACCGCCTTTGCCTTTGAAAAGGCCGGTGCCGATGCCCACAGGGTGCATATCAACACCCTGATCCGCGGCGACGTAAAGTTGGCTGATTTCCAGATCCTTGCATTCGGCGGTGGGTTTTCCTGGGGAGACGACCATGGGGCCGGGGTGATCCAGGCCCTGAAGCTCAAGAATAATATCGGCAAAGATCTACTGGATTTCGTGGCTGCCGGCAAACTGGTTATCGGTATATGCAATGGCTTTCAAGCCCTTGTAAACCTCGGCCTTTTGCCCGGACTGGACCAGGATTATACCCGCAGATCCGTTGCCATTACCTATAATGACTGCGGTAACTTCAGGGATCAGTGGGTCCGGCTTGTACCCGATACCGGCAGTCCCTGTGTGTTTACAAAGGGATTGGGTGTATCCGACTATCCGGTACGCCATGGTGAAGGAAAAGTGGTTGCCGACCCTGACGTAATTGAATGCCTTGTTGCCAACCGCCAGGTGGTGTTCCGGTATGCCGATGAAAATGGCGCGCCGGCAAAAGGAGTTTTCCCGGCCAATCCCAATGGTGCCGTGGATGATATTGCCGGGATCTGTGATCCCACAGGCCGAATATTCGGCTTGATGCCCCATCCCGAGGGCTACAACCACTTTGGCAACCATCCGGACTGGCCCAGGCAGAAAGCTGCGGCAGCCCGCCAGGGAAAATCCCTGGAGGAGACGATTACCACCGGGATTAAGCTGTTTGAAAACGGTGTGAAATATATTCAAAACGCTGTTTCATAAGCTCACGCATTGCCTGTTTTTTTTACCATGAAGGACATGAAGAGAGTGAAGACTTTACTGGAAAACTTATCTTCATGTGCTTCATGGTTTAATTCGGAAACACCTTAATCATGCTGGGAACCATTGTAAATACCCTTGCCATTCTTGCGGGGACAACCGTCGGCATGCTGTTTCGAAACGGCATTCCCGAAAAGTACAATATCACCGTTCTCCAGGCCATTGGTCTGTCGGTCATTCTCATCGGGCTAAAAAGTGCTTTGGGGTGCCCGGACATTCTGGTGATCATTATCAGCCTTGCCGTTGGTGCCATTATCGGTGAATTTTTAGCTATCGAAGCGCATCTTAAAAAACTTGGGGATTTTCTGGAAAAAAAATTTTCCGATCCGAACGCCTCAACCCCTTCCATGTCAACAGCCTTTGTGACGGCGTCCTTGTTATTTTGCGTAGGCTCCATGGCCATTGTGGGCTCCCTTG
>JAKSBO010000344.1 GCA_022361095.1 Desulfobacterales bacterium
AAAACTATTCTGGTTTTTGAAATTCCTGATCCCCAAGCTCATTGTTACAGCGGCAGGCGCAGATGAAATTGATGAGATTCTAAATTCGGTTGATCTGTCTTCCTACGGCTTAAAGCGGGTTAAACTCAATCATCGTAATTTGGTGCTTTAAAAAGCCCGGAGGTGGCAATATGAATATAATTTATGATATAAAACCCGTTACATACTTGAAATCTAAGGCTGCTGATTTATTACAACATAACTCATCGCCCTGTAATCATAACTCAAAATGGGGAACCCAAGGCTGTACTTCAAGATCCAAAGAGCTATGAAAATATGAGAGATGCGATTGGGATACTCAAATTAATCTCTCAAGGCGAAAATGATGTACGCCGGGGCAAGGTAAAATCATAAGAGGAGGTTTTTCAAAATATTGAAGGATCTTTGAACGCAACACCCAAATGATCTCAGAATATTCTGTTTTTTGGTCCCGAACTGCCGTTGGGTGACCGGCGTTCCTACCGCGAGATGATGAAATGAATAAGTCAGAAATCAAAAAACATATAACGGGTTATTTATTGGGAGGCTTTATATTCCTGATACTGATACCGTTTGTCATATATTTTGTTTCTTTGGTATCATCAGCGTCATTAGGAATTAATGTGCCTCTCGTAAAATTTATTGGCTATTCAGCGGCGACATTATTAACTGTAGCTGGAGGCGTCTTTGCAATATGGTCAAATATTGATCTGTTCATCATCGGCAAAGGAGGTCCGGTTGATTTTTTTAATAAACCGATTAGCCCGAGAAGCAAGACGTTAGTTACAAAAGGCCCTTACCGTTATACGAGAAATCCTATGGTATTTGGCATGAATGCTTTATATATTGCCCTGTCAATATTTTTGAATTCATTAAGTGCGTTACTTTTTTGCTCAATATTTTTGTCGGCAATCATTCTATATTTAAAGCTAACGGAGGAGAAACGGCTAATAAAAGACTTTGGAGATGAGTATCTCGAATACAGGAAAAGCGTTTCTATGATAATCCCGCTTCCATCTAAGAAAAATAGTGAATAATCATAACCACGCAGTCCGGGCGGCAACAATACCCCATGCCCATTGGTAAATAATCATGGCCTTTTATTGTTTTAATCCTTAAGAACGCACTTGTGTCTTCTTCTCATATCATCTGTGTAGAACACCAATTTTGCCATTGTTTGATGCCGCTTATTCTCGATAATCCGGTCTTCAGGGGGATTTGTTTAAATTCAAGGCGGAATCAATTATTAACCGGCTGAATATAAAATGTATTTTGATGGTTAAAAGATTTTTTCAACGCCGAAGTTGGGCAAATTAACAAAAACCGGACCATCGAGT
>JAKSBO010001063.1 GCA_022361095.1 Desulfobacterales bacterium
GAGAAAGGCACGGTGCTGGCTTCAAAAATTGCAGGGCGCACGCCCCAGCCCGGCAAAGATGTCTTCGGCAAAGCCGTTTCAGCCATGAACAATCCGGATGATCCCTTTCAATTGGGTATCGGTACCGTGCTGTCCGAAGATGGTCAAAACGTGCTGGCAGCGGTTCAAGGGACTCCCAGGATCACTTTGGCCGGGTTGATTGCCGTCCATGAAGAATTCGACATTGACGGGGATATTGACAACGGCACCAGGCTGGATGAATTTGGCTGTAATATTCGTGTATCCGGGAGCATAAAATCAGGTTCCGGGGTTTGCGGTGTTGATGTTTCGGCACAGGAAGTGGATAACGGCATTATAGAGGCCCACGGAGATTTGATCGTTGCCCGCGGCATCAATGACGCCCGGGTGTATGTCCGGGGCAACGTATATGCCCAATCCATTGTCAATAGTGAAATTGTCTGTATGGGTGATGTGGTTGTTAAAAAAGAGATAACGGATTCAAAGATTGAATGCGCCGGGGCCTGTTCCGTTATCTCGGGTGGGCTGATTTCAGGCCGGGTGTCTGCCAAGATGGGACTGATGGTCCAAACTATAAGGCCTGGAACAGCAGGACCTGCCGAGATCTCGGTCGGGCATGATGCGTTTGTCGGCAGGGAGCTGGAAAAAAACAGGGCTGAAACAAATCGATTGACCGGTGTGATCCGGAATCTGGATGAGAAAAAGAGTGTGATTTGCCGCCAGACTGCCGGTTTTAAAAAACAAAAGAGCGAACTTGACCGGGTCAGGGCCCAAGCCCTTGGGAAATACCGGGAAATTGAATCCCGGTCTGACCTCTCTTTGGATGAACGGGATTCCCAGGATAGTCAGTTAACAGGGCTTCGAAAAGAACTCAATAGGGCGGAGTCCAAGATACAGACATATGCATTGAAAATTAAAAACCTTGCAAAACAGGCTGCAAAAATTGACCTGCAGACCACAGGCCTGTGGGCTATGAAAAAGGCATTGGCTGATGAAAAACAAAATCTGATCCGCTGGTCCCTGCATACCCCTGGAAACCCCCGGGTGGTTGCGGACGGTGAAATTGTGTCCGGGACCGTCATCAGGGGACTTCACAGTACATTTGTGCCCGAGGTTGATTATCGCTATGTCAGGATCATGGAACGGCCCGTCAAATCCGATGACCCGGAAAACTTCCGGATCGTTTATCAGATGCAGGTGGACGAGCTTTAACCGCCAAGCTGTTCATCCGTAAATTTCATGATCACACCCTGTACAATAGCCGTCTGGTACCATGCCAATGTCTATTTTTGTACATAATCAACAATTTTTTTCAATTCAGGCAGTTCTCTTCTTCCAATGTTTTTTTAATTGCTGAACGGCAAAACATTCCATCATGATGCCGAACGCTTTACTGCATCATAGCTGATAAAATTTACTTTATTTCTGTTCTGGTAATATTTGGACCGGTTTGCCGTCTTTATGTTTCTTTTATATTTAGGTTGACAAAAAACTAGTTATCGTCCTACCTTATCATTTTTAGGAAACATTTTCTTCTAATTGATTGTTATATAAATCAATTAGGAGTTTGTTCAAATACCATTTGGGGCGCAAAACAATTTGCACACAATAAACTTGCAGTGCACTGGTTTCCGGTCATTAAATAAATGGGGTTACAATCCTAGGTGTTGAATTGTAATTCCTCATTACTATAAAGTTATTTTAATACGTAATCCAATGTTTACCCAAGCCAATGAAAGGAGCCTCAGATTGTTAACGCGTTATAAGAAAATTAAATGGATATTTGTTTTTAGTGCGTTTCTCGTGTTTTACGGCGGTGCTGTGACCGCTTCCGAAGCCGGGAACCTTGATCCCATGCCTTTGAATGATATCTTGAAAGATATTATCAAAACCAACCCTGAGATTATAGCGGCCAAAGACAACTATCGCAGTGTTTTGGAGGAGCTGTCCATTGCAAAAAGCGGCTACTTTCCGAAAATCGGCGCAGAAGCGTCCGTGGGGCCTGAAGTTACCGACGGTGTTGACACCAACTATCAAAATGAGGATTACATTGCATCCAGGGCATTAATATATCTTCGGCAGAATATCTTCAAAGGGGGAGAGACAAAAGCATTTGTCGAGGAGACCGATGCCCGCATCCTTTCTGCAGCCTATGAAGTCGTTACGGTTGCCAACCGGGTTTTTCTAGACGCGCTGGAGGCGTATATCAATGTATTAAAAACCCGTGAACTGCTGGGGTATTCAAAGCAAAACGTCATGACCCAGGAGCGGATACTCAATCAGGTCAAGGAACGGAGCTCAGCAGGATTTACCCGTGTTTCCGATCTGACCAACTCAAAGGCCCGATTATCCCTTGCCAAGGGCAATCTTATCTCAGCCCAGCAGAATCTGAACCATGCTGTTGTTAAATTTCACCGTCAGTTTGGCCGGGTACTTCAGCCGGAACAATTTGTGATGCCCGAGCCGGCGTTTAAGTTTCCGGATACGGTTGAAGATACCACTGATTTTGCATTTCGCAATCACCCGGCACTGGAGGTTGCAAGATTTAATATTCATGCGCGTAAATCTGCCTATGAACGCACGAAAGGCGCTTACTGGCCCAGTCTTGATCTTGAATTGAAAGCCCAGTACGAGAATGATGTTGACGGTGACAACGGGTATAGCAGACAGGCCTCGGCATTGCTTAAATTAAGTTACCTGTTTTACGACGGGGGCATCCGCAAAGGGGAAAAAGGGCAAAAATACCATTCCCTGCTTGAGGAATATCAGGTCGCGTATACCGAACGAAGAAATGTGAACCA